>JAHRAZ010000103.1 GCA_020027475.1 Microthrixaceae bacterium | reverse complement strand
TCGAGCTTCGACATTTGCGAAACCGGTTCGCATTTCAGCGCGCAGCTCGCCGACATCGGTCCGCAGTTCGCCTAGGCCGGACTGAAGTTCCTGCCGTATCTGGGTCTGTGACTGGTTGATGTCGGTTTGCAGTTCGGTTCGCAGTTCGCCGAGGCCGGACCGAAGCTCCTGGCGCATTTCTGCTCGCATGAGACCGAATTCAGCGTGGATTTCAGCTTTGGTGAGAGCGGTTGCGGCGTCGAGATCGCGTTTGGTGGCCACGTCAGCCCAGCCCACAGGCGGCAGGTAACCCATGAGCGTGTCGGCTGCGTCCTGACCCATCGTGTCGTCCAAACGTTCGTGAAGTTCTGTTCGTGCCCGATCCTGTTTGCTCATATTGTTGCTCCCGGTGGATTTCGTCAAGGGCATCCACTCGCTCTCACAGGGTGTTGGGTCCAGAGGGCGTCGGGAAGGTTCAGTCATGGCCGGATGCAGTGCCAAGGTGGACTGTAGAGCCAGGCTCTGACACAGGTCGTCGGAGCACAGCGGATATTGCTTCGCTGGCCACCGCCATCGCCCGGTACGGTGGTCGGTCGTGGAACGTACGGTGAATATCGGGGTGCTGGGTTGCGGAAACGTAGGCGCGGCGCTGATTCAGCTGGTCAGTAGCTCGGCGGACGAGATCGAAGGTCGAACCGGCCTCAGGCTCGAAGTCACGCGCGTAGCGGTGCGCTCACTGTCGAAGGAGCGCGACGTCGAACTGCCGGCGAAGGTGTTCACCACTGACGCATCGGAAGTGGTGAACGATCCCGCGGTGGATCTTGTGGTTGAGGTCATCGGCGGAATTGAACCCGCAAGGCAATTGGTTCTCGATGCTCTGGCCGCCGGCAAACCAGTGGTTACGGCCAACAAGGAACTCATAGCAAACCACGGCACAGAGTTGTTTGCCGCGTCGGATGATGCCGGAGTTGACCTTCTCTTCGAAGCAGCCGTGGCGGGTGGCGTACCGTTCATTCGACCACTTCGCGAATCGCTGGTCGGCGAGGACGTTTCGCGGGTGATGGGCATCGTGAACGGGACCACCAACTACATCCTCACCAAGATGACCGAAGAGGGTTGGACCTACGCAGAGGCCCTTGCCGAAGCACAGAGCCTGGGTTACGCCGAGCGGGACCCCACAGCCGATGTGGAGGGATTCGACGCCGGCGCCAAGGCCGCAATCATCGCCACCATCGCGTTCGGCAAGAAAGTCGTGGCCGGCGATGTGAGCCACGAAGGTATTGCCGACATCAGCGCCACTGACATCGCGTTCGCCAATCGCCTCGGATACCAGATCAAGCTTCTCGGAATCGCCGAGCAGTTCGAGGACGAATCGATTGCGGTTCGCGTGCATCCGGCAATGGTCCCCGATCAGCACCCGCTGGCATCGGTTCGCGACAGTTTCAACGCGATCTTCCTGGAGGGAGAAGCGGTGGGTGAGCTGATGTTCTTCGGTCGTGGAGCAGGCGGATTTCCGACAGCATCCGCGGTTCTGGGCGATACGGTGGACGCTGCAGCGAATCTCGCCAAGGCAACCCACGCCAGCTTGGGGACTTTCGCGAAAGCGAAGATCCGAACGATCGACGATCTTCACTACCGCTACTACCTCAATCTGGAGGTCAGCGATCGCCCGGGAGTGCTCGCAGCGGTCGCCAACCTCTTCGGCAAACATGCGGTGTCGATCCACTCGATGGAGCAGGATTCCCTTGTGAGCGATGAGTCCTCCAGCGCCCGAGACGCCGGCTTGGCCCGCCTCATCTTCATCACCCACGAGGCCAAGGAATCCGATGTGCGTGCGACTCTGCACGAGCTGCGAGACCTCGAAGCGGTGAACAGCATCGGATCCGTTCTACGAGTGATCGAGAATCCGGACTGATCATGCGGTACATCTCCACGAGAGGGACCGCCCCTGCTCTCGGGTTCGCCGACACATTGTTGGCCGGCCTCGCCAGCGACGGTGGTCTCTACCTTCCGGAGACCTATCCCGATCTTCCTCCGCTGGAATCCTTGCGGGGCCGTTCGTATTCAGAGGTCGCGACAGAGGTGATGTGGCCTTTCGTCGAGGGGGATCTGTCCAGGGAGGACTTCACTCAGATCGTCGAAGAGTCATACGCCGTGTTCGATTTGCCCGAAGTCTGCCCGGTGGTTGACCTTGGCCACCTGAAGGTGCTCGAGCTGTTCCACGGCCCGACTCTCGCATTCAAGGATGTCGCCCTCCAGTTGGTGGGTCGACTGTTCGAACACGTTCTCTCCGAGCGCGACGGTCGGGTGACGATACTCGGAGCAACTTCGGGAGACACCGGCTCAGCGGCCATGGAAGCCTTCCGCGGGCTCCCGCGGGCGAGCTGTGTGATCTTGTTTCCCGATGGTCGGGTTTCGGATGTTCAGCGTCGGCAGATGACCACGATCAGCGAGGCGAACTGTCACGCCGTGGCGCTGGAGGGAACCTTCGACGACTGTCAGGATCTGGTGAAGGCGGCGTTCGCTGACGAAGCCTTCCGCAACGAAGTACATCTGAGCGCGGTCAACTCGATCAACTGGGGTCGCGTGATGGCCCAGATCGTCTACTACGTCTGGTCCCACCTGCAAGTGTCACCTGACGGATCCCCGGTGAGTTTCTGCGTACCCACGGGCAACTTCGGCAACATCCTGGCCGGGTGGGTAGCCAAGAAAATGGGCCTTCCCGTGGATCGTTTGATTGTTGCCACGAATCGCAACGACATTCTGACTCGCTTCTTTGCCACCGGGACAATGGAGATCCGTGAAGTTGTCCCCACCACCAGTCCATCCATGGACATCCAGATTTCCTCAAATCTCGAACGTCTGCTGTTTGAGGTGATGGGCCGCGATGGTGCCGCAGTGGCGACGCTTCTCGACCAATTCCGATCAGACGGAACCGTGAGTATTCCTGCGGACACACTTGAACTTCTGAAGGCCGAGTTCGGCGCGGACCGCCTCGACGATGCCGGCGTATGCGAGGTCATTCAATCTGTACACGAGGAACACGACATTCTGCTCGATCCGCACACGGCGGTGGGAGTCGGAGTGGCCAGGAGAATCGGCTCACCAAGTAGCCCTTTGGTCTGCCTTTCCACGGCACACCCGGCGAAGTTTCCGGATGCCGTGTTTTCCTCGACCGGGGTCAGGCCACCGCTTCCGCCACACCTCTCGGATCTCCTGGAGCGCCCCGAACGCTTCGATCATTGCAGCGACGATCTGGCCGAGGTCGAGAAATTCGTCCGGAGGGTGTTTGCCGCGGATGTGTCCGGCGAATAGAGTGGTGTTGTCGTCTCCGGCGGGGGCCGGGCGAGAACGACAAAAATCTCTTCTCGTTTGCCTTCCCGTATGTCCGGACCGTCTCGAAGAATTTTCGAGCTGACGGCGTCTTCGTGGGAAACCCGCCGGGTTTCCCCTTTCCCAAGAAATGGGGACATCACGTGAGTGTTGACTCGCAGAGCCTCCAGCGCAAAGACCGCGCTGAGCTCGCAACAATTGCTGAAGCGCTTGGTGGCAAGACCACCAGTCGCACAAAGAAGGCCGACATGGTCCAGATGATCATGGAGCTGTCGGGTAACCGCGGCGGTGCGAAGCCTGTCGCCGGCCGCTCCGCGGGAGCGGGCGGTCCAGTGGGCTCGTCCTCCAATGGCGCAGACTTCGCCGGTGGCGACTCTCCAGCACCCTCCGGTGGCGCCGGGGAGCTTGCGAAGCCGAAGGAGGATGGAGCCGTCGCAGCGAAGAACTCACTCGGCGAGAATGGAGCTTCCGAAGGTGAGTCCTCCGTGGCCAAGTCCGACTCCGCAGACACCGCCGACCGGAGCGGATCGACCACGGACAAGTCCTCCGATCCGGTCAAGTCCCCGAGATCTGACTCACACGCCGGGTCTGCCGACGGAGAAAGGAAGGCAGGTGACAGCGGTGGCGGCAATCAGGGCGGTCGCGATCAGGGCGGTCGCGATCAGGGTGGTGGCAACCGGGGCGGTCGCGATCAGGGTGGCGGCAACCAGAACCAGAACCAGAACCCGAACCAGAATCGAAACAGGAACAAGGGCGGCAACCAACAGCAGGGAAATCAGCAACAGCGGAACCAACAACAGGGCAAGAACCAACAGCAGGATCAGGGCGAACCGGGCAACCGGCGGCGCCGTCGGCGTGGTCGCGGGCGGGATCGTCAGGAATCAAACGAACCAGAGGTTCAGTGGGACGGCGATCCGGCTCCGGTCAGCGGTTTGCTGGACCTGCGCGATGAGGGCTACGGCTTCCTGCGCGTGAAGGGCTTCCTTCCCAGCACAGACGACGTCTACGTCCCTGTGAAGTTCGTGCGGCAGCAGGGTCTTCGCAAGGGTGACCATCTCGAAGGTGCCTATCGGCCCGCCAACAAGCAGGAAAAGAATCCTGCACTGATCAGCGTTGACAAGGTCAACGGTCAGGATCCGGAGTCTCAGAAGAAGCGTCCCCGCTTCGAAGATCTGACACCTCTGTTTCCGGATTCCCAGCTGCGCCTAGAGCGGACGGAGAAGCCCCTCGACATGACCTCCCGGATCATCGATTTGATTGCTCCGATCGGCAAGGGTCAGCGCGGACTGATTGTTTCGCCGCCCAAGGCCGGCAAGACGACGGTGCTCAAGACCATTGCCCAGTCAATCGAAGCAAACAACCCTGATGTTCATCTGATGGTCCTGCTGGTGGATGAGCGGCCTGAGGAGGTCACCGACATGCGCCGTTCGGTGTCCGGGGAGGTGATTGCTTCGACTTTCGACCGACCTTCGGACGAACACACCCAAGTGGCAGAACTGGCCATCGAACGGGCAAAACGACTGGTGGAGGCCGGCACCGATGTTGTCGTTGTCCTCGATGGAATCACCAGACTCTCCCGCGCCTACAACCTGGCGGCGCCGGCCACCGGCCGAATCATGTCCGGTGGTATCGACACCGGGGCCCTGTATCCACCCAAACGCTTTTTTGGTGCAGCCAGAAACGTGGAAGAGGGTGGCTCGCTCACCATTCTGGCCACCGCGCTGGTTGAAACGGGCTCCAAGATGGATGAGGTGATCTTCGAGGAGTTCAAGGGTACGGGCAACATGGAACTCCGACTCGACCGCAAGGCTTCCGAAAAGCGCATATATCCCGCAATCGACGTGGATGCATCCTCCACGCGGCACGAGGAACTGCTCTTCGAGAAGACTCAGCTCCAGCAGGTCTGGAAGCTCCGGCGTGTTCTGTCCGGACTCGCCGCCGAAGGCAGTGCCGGTGCGGGACTTGAACTTCTGATCGACCGCATGAAGACCTTCCCGAGCAACGATGAGTTCCTGGCCGAGATTGCCAAGACGCCGTCAGTATCCGGCTGACTCGTCAGGATCCGGCTGAGTTCCGGTTCAGCGGCTTAGTCAGCCATGGCTCCTGCTGCTAGAATTCAACGTCGCACCATTGGGCTCCGCTTCCGGACGGAAACCGGGAGAACGAACGGGCCGGCCCCCAGGAGAGTTTCATGAAATCCGGAATCCATCCCGACTACCAATATGTCGTCTTCCAGGACACGTCGTCAGGTGACAAGATCATCACCCGCTCCACGATCCAGACCTCAGAAACCATCAAGTGGGAAGACGGCAATGAGTACCCGTTGGCCAAGGTGGAAATCTCCGCCTTCACCCACCCGTTCTTCACTGGTCAGATGAAGATCGTGGATACCGCCGGCCGTGTGGAGCGCTTCGAGCGTCGCTACGGGAACCGCAAGCGCAAGGGCGGAGCCACGGCCGAGGCCGAGGCTGCCGACACGGATTCCGAAGAATCCGGAGACGACAGCTGAAGGACGACCAGCGCGCTGACCTCCAGAAGGTCAAGCTTGCCGCGCTGATGAAGGACCTCAACGGCAGCTCGGCCGTTGTTGATTCCCTGGGTGTCGGAGCAGCGGCCCTCGACGGCAGCGCTGCATATGTTCTCTCTGATTCCGGTTCCCCCGCCGTTCTCGCCGGGGCCCTGATCTGGGCGCAACGCAACGCTGCGGCAACACTCACACTCTTCTGTGATTCAGACGCTGACGTTGTAGCGCGTCTGGCTTCATACTTCGATTTCGACATCGAGATCAGATGGGCCCGTGCCGGTTCGGAACCACCGGAGCAAATGCCGCTGCCAGTGGTGCCACCAAGACCGGATGACGCTGAGGACCTACTTGCCCAGCTCGAATCCCATGGTCTCGAAATTGTGTTGGAGGATGGCTCCTGGCGGGGTGAGGTCCTCGGTCTGGAAGTTGCCAGAATCGTTCGCTGGCCCCAAGAATCCGGAGGTGATGGTGAGCTCCACATAGAGGCTGGAGTCGGCCGATTCGATCGCGACGCTGCCGCTGTGATGCATCAAGGTGAATCACCTTCCGATGCTCTCGAACGGGCGACCACGATCGTCGGCCGCCACCGATTCTCCGGTGCGGGCACCCATGCTCTTTCGCTGCTTGCACGGCCCCGCTGGCTTCGCTCCACGGCCATCGGCGACCCGGCCCGCGTCGGGGCCTCGGAGTTGCATGCAGTCCAGACCACCAACCCTGCCGACAATGTGCGAGACGCCTACCCTGCCGCGGCTGCAGGAACGGATGCCGACGGTTCGGAGGTCCTTGTGGTATTCGGTGCCGGAGTGGATCTTTCCCTGGTGCCGATTGGTGCCGACACCCGCGAGTTGTACGCCCGAGAGTGCAAACTCCGGTTCGTGTTGCCTGCGGGCGACGCACTGGCTCCGATCCGCCAGTTGGTGGACACCTTGGTGAAACCGGCAGAGCTGATCGAGATCGACCCGGAGTGGACCTGAGCAATGGGAGATCTGAGTGGACGGCTGGCAGCGCTGGAGCAGGAATACCGCAACTGTGAAGCGCAGATGGCGGATCCTGGCGTTGTTGCAGACCGCAACCGATATGTCGACATAACCCGCCGATACAAAGAGCTTGAACCGGTGGTTGTCGCGGCACGTTCGCTGGATGACGCCGAGGGAGACATTGCGGCTGCCGAGGAACTCATCGAGGGTTCCGGCGCCACTGATCGTGCCGAGTTGCAGGCTGATCTCGATTCGGCCCAACTACGAGCGGCAGAGCTGTCCGAAGAGATCAAGGTTCTGCTCCTCCCCAAGGATCCCAATGAAAATCGAAACGTGATTGTGGAGATCCGGGGTGCCGAAGGTGGTGAGGAGGCCAACCTCTGGGCTGCCGACCTCACCGAGATGTATCGGACGTGGGCGTCGTCGATGGGCTGGAAATGTGAACTGTTGTCCACCTCGGTATCCGACCTCGGTGGTTTCACAGAGGCAACCCTGCGGATTTCGGGCGATGACATCTGGAGTCGGTTGAAGTTCGAAGCCGGCCCTCACCGCGTCCAGCGGGTACCGACCACCGAATCACAGGGTCGAATTCACACCTCATCTGCCACCGTTGCGGTCTTGCCGGAGGCCGAGGAGGTGGATCTCGAGATCGATCCCAATGATCTCACCGTGGATGTCTACCGGTCCTCGGGCCCCGGAGGACAGTCTGTGAACACCACTGACTCTGCAGTTCGCATCACTCACAATCCCACGGGTTTGGTGGTGTCGATGCAGGACCAGAAATCCCAACTTCAGAACAAGGCCAAGGCGATGGCCGTCTTGCGGTCGCGACTGCTGAAAGCCGAGCAGGAGCGCGCTGCGGTTGAAGCCGGCCAAGCCAAACGTGAACAGATCGGCGGTGGTGGCCGTGGCGAGAAGATCCGTACCTACAACTTCAAGGAGAACCGGGTCACCGACCATCGAATTGGTCTCACCACCTACAACCTTGACCGCGTACTGGCCGGTGCTCTTGGAGAGATCAGCGATGCTCTGGTGACCGATGAGCGAGCCCGACTGCTCTCGGAACAAACCGACTGATGGTCACTTGGCGGAAGTTGCTCGCCGAGACAGAGCAGCGGCTGGAAAGGCTTGGGACACCGCACGAGGCGAACTGGATCATCTCCGAGGCAAGTGGAGCCGAGGGGCCCGAACTGCCTCTTGTGCTCGAAGACGAGGTTACCGAAGGTGGAATGGCGCGGCTCGACCGGATGCTCTCGCGTCGGGAAGCCGGGGAACCGTTGCAGTATGTCCTCGGTCACTGGGGCTTTCGCGAGCTGGACCTGATGGTGGATGATCGGGTTCTGATTCCCCGGCCCGAAACGGAAACTGTCACCGGGATCGCCCTGGATGAACTTGACCGAATTGGTGGCCGTGAACGGGAGACCACGGTGATCGATCTGGGCACCGGCTCAGGTGCAATCGGGCTGTCAGTCGCTCTCGAGAGAGTGAGGACGCGCGTCTTTGCCACGGATTCGAGTGCCGACGCCCTGGCCGTTGCACGGGCCAATGCTGCGGGCCTTGGTCGAGCTGCCTCCAGGGTGACGTTGAGCGAAGGTTCCTGGTTCTCGCCTCTGCCGGAGAGTCTCAAGGGTCAAGTGGATCTGGTGATCTCCAATCCGCCTTACGTCGCACTTGGTGCGGCCCTGCCGCCGGAGGTTTCCGATCATGAACCGGGGCGGGCTCTGTATGCCGGCTCCGATGGATTGGATGACGTGCGGACAATCATCGAGTGTGCCCCTGAATGGCTCAATGATTCAGGAGTACTCGTGTGTGAATTGTCACCAGAACAGGCACCGGCTGTGCAGGCCATCGCCGAACCGTTGTTCGGCGAAGTGGTGGTAGCTCCGGACCTCAATGACCTTCCGAGGGCCCTTGTGGCACGCGAGCCGGTTCGTATTCCATGAATCCTCCCGATCCGGCATTTCCCGGGCTCGCAATCCGCTGAAGTCGCGGTGCTGCGGGCCCAGTAGCGTCTGTGGGTTCGGTATCGCCTGAAGTATCCGCTGAACTCAGATCGGTCGATCGGGATCAACAACTCCGAGGTCGGCGGCACCCGGGACCTCCACCAGTTCGCCGTTGCAGCGGAATCCGGAACCGCTGTCCTCATCGCTGCCGATTTTCGGATCAAGGCGCTCGAATCCACCCTCGGAGTTCACTACCAGAAGTGTCAGGCAGGTTCCCGGTGTCCCGCCTCGGGGCCCGGGATCGACCGGTGCATGGAGTCCACCAGCGGTCCAGTCGTCCACTTCGGCTGCGGCCTCCAGAATGCAGTTTCTGGTCAGAACCGAGTCGTTGGCTTCCCCACACGCATTGGCAGCCTCGGCGAAGAGAAGCCAGGCGGAGAAACTGTGCATCCCAAGTAGCGCCTGTTTCCCATCAGGGACGTAGGTATTCAGGATCTCGGTGAATTGCTCGATTGCCGGCCACTGGTCAGCCTCCTCGAACGGGTGAAATGCGGTGCGAACGATCATTCCTTCAGCGTTCTCCGCTCCGGCGACTTCGATGACCGTCTGGTCATACATGTTGGTGGTCAGAACCGGTATTCCATCCCAACCCTGATTACGCAGGGCCAGAAGCAGGGAGCCGAGGTTGGTCGGCTCACCCAGGAAGCTCAAGGTTCCGGCACCGGTGTCGATCACCTGTTGCGCCAGGGGAGTCCAGTCGGTGAGTCCGGTGATGGGATAATTCAGGACACCCCTGACGTCGACGCCCTTGCTCTCGAGTGCGGCGATGTCCTCATCCTTGATCGAATCCATGGCCGGTATGTCTCCCCATACCTCGACGGCGGTCTTCGCCTTCTCGGGCTCGAGTTCGAGCATTGTCTCGACCCAACCGTTGGGCGTGGCGTCGGAGACGTGGGGGAGAGGTTGGATCGAGCCGTTCGACTCACCTTTTTGTGGAGTCACCGATATGGCCGGAATGTCGGCCATGCCGCACAGGTGGAAGTCAGATTCGGGTTTTCCGCTGAAGATGAGGTTGTCCTGTACCCAACCTCCGCCGACCATCATGAACGCTTCGGCACATGATCTGGTCATCGCAGACTCGATCTCCAGAAGGGCCGCATCGAGGTCGATGATCTCGATCGGCAGCCCGCCGATGCCACCTTGGTCGTTGCACCACTGCACGAACGCGTTCGAGGCGTCCCAGATCTCCTTGTTGAGTCCCGGTCGGATGTCCGAGCTGCGGTCGTTGGGCACCCCGATTCGGAGGGTGTCAGCCGTGTGGCCCTCGTCAACGTCGACAACCAGGTCGCCCTCGCCACATGGGGACTCAATGTCGCCGAATGAACCCACATCGGCATCGACGCTGGAACCGGCCGGCGCAGGCTCGGTGTCGCTGACCTCATCGGCAGCATCACCTTTGGCCGAGCAGGCCCCGGCAACCAACATCAGTGCGGTCAGGGCCGCGATCCACCTTTGGTTCATTCCGACTCCCCAGTCACGTCATCTCCCAGTCGCGTGTGACCCCTCGGCCAATCCATCAGATCACGAACCATAGTGGAAACTCGGGTGATTGGGTACAGTGACAACAGCGGCCGGCGAGCGGGGAAGCAGTCCGGTAATGGCACTGCCGGGCTGGGTGTGCCGGTTCGGGACCTGCGTTTCGTACCGGTTGGACGGTCAGCTCAGATGACCTGCTCAACTGACCCAGTTCTCAATTGACCCGCTCAAATGGCCCGGTCCGGATCCACCACGCCGAGATCTGCGTTGGCGGGTATCGGAAGCAACTCGCCATTGCAGTGGAATCCCGCACCATCGTCGTCATCGGACCCCACTTCCGGATGGAGTCGTTCGAAGGAGCCGTCCTCGGCCACGGTCAACAACAGGATGCACGTCGATGCTTCGCCGCCTTGCGGACCGGGATCCGCCTGGACGTGGAGACCTCCACCGGTCCATTCATCGACGTCGGCGGCCGCGGTGAGGACGCAGTCCCTGGTGAGCAGGCCATCATTGGCTTCTCCGCAGCCGTTTGCAGCGGTGGCAAAAAGTAGCCACGCGGAGAAGCTGTGGAGACCGAGAAGTGCCTTCTTGCCATCAGGCTCGTAGGTATCCATGATCTCCAGGTATTCCTCGATCGCAGGCCACTCGTCAGCCTCTTCGAACGGATGCAGCAACGTCCTGATGACCGACCCGGCCGCCGCTTCCGCACCCGCGGTCTTGACGTATTGCTGATCGTACAAATTCGTCTGAAAGACCGGAACGCCATCCCAACCCTGCTCGCGCAGGGTTTTCACAATCGAGCCAATGTTGGTTGGTTCGCCGAGGATGTGGGCGGTGCCCGCTTCGGTTTCGATGATCTGGCGCGCGAGGGGAGTCCAGTCGGACATGCCGGTTACGGGATAGATGATCTCTCCGTCGATTTCGGTGCCGACGCTGTCGAGCACGACCTGATCCTGCTCCTTGATGGTCTCCATTGTTGGAATGTCTCCCCAGACCAAGGCTGCGGCGGATGCCTTCTGCGGTTCGAGTTCGAGCATTGTTTCTGCCCAGCCGTTCGGAGCTTCAGATGCCGTCCGCGGCAGCGGCAGTATCTGGCCGTTGCTCGAACTCTTCTCGGGTGAGGCGGCCAACGCGGGTATGTCGGCCATTCCGCACAGGTGGAAATCGGATTCCTGTTTTCCGCTGAACTCGAGGTTGTCCTGCACAAAACCGCCTCCGACCATCATGAAGGCGTCGGCGCAGGCCGTGGTCATCGCGGATTCGACCTCGAGCAACTTCCCGTCCATGTCGATGATTTCGATGGGTAGCCCGCCGATGCCGCCTTGATCGTTGCACCACTGCACGAATGCGTTTGAGGCGTCCCATATCTCCTTGTTGAGGCCCGGTCGGATGTTGGATGACCGGTCATTGGCGACACCAATCCTCAGGGCATCCTCCGTGTGGCCCTCGGATGCATCCACCCGGAGGTCTCCCTCTCCACACGGTGAATCCATTTCTCCGAATGTGTCCAGATCCGCTTCCTGGCTGCCTTCGGCGGATTCAACTTCCCCCTCTTCAGCAGCCTCTCCGCCCGGTTCGTCACCCTTGGCTGCACAGCTCGCGGCGAGCAGCAAGGTAGTGGCGGCAATGGCGGCAACTCGAAGAACTCTCATGGGCACGGCTGTCCTCCCTGGTGAGCGATCCTTTAAAAGTGCTGGAACAACGGAGGCTATGTGACGGCAGTGTGGATGTCTCATCGTTGCCCATCGCCTGATGTGGTTGGATGGAGCGATGTCCTCAGAGAACGACGATCATGCGAGAGACCCTGACCAGTTGGCGAATGTGGCTCTGTTCGACGGTATGACCCGCGGCGAGCGTTCAAGAGTGGTCCAACTGTCCGACCAGATCGACATTTCCTCAGGAACGGTCCTCGTAGATCAGGGTGATCCCGGCACCTTCTGTTTCGTGATTCTTGAAGGCAGCGCGGGTGTGTATGTCAACGGTGAGTACGTGTCCACTTCTGGACCCGGAACGACGGTGGGGGAGATGGCACTGCACGACCATCATCCACGCACTGCGACTGTGATCGCGAACACGGAAATGGTTCTGCTCCGCTTCGACATCCCTGCCTTCAGGGCTCTGCTCGCCGAGATGCCGAAGGCCTCCGAACGGATCAACGCGATCCTGGCGTCCCGTCTGCGCTGACCTCAGCGGTGCCCCGAATGCCACCGGGGAACCCGGATTGCACAGGGACCCCGGATCGCACAGGGGACCCGGCAGTATCCGTGCGCTAGGTGAGTTTCAGATCGCCATCGGAACTCAGAATCCCCGGCCGTCCGACGAGATCCACTTCCATCGCTTCTGACATCAGGTCTGAACCGTCGGTGGCAGCCCATACCCGTTGCCCTCCTGTGGTGAGGCAGGAGCCGAGATATTGCTCGGGTTCGTTTTCGCGATCGTGCATCACCGTCCACGTCTCAACGGTCACCTCCCCCTCGAACTCGGCGAGTACCTCGCGGCCCGGTTCTGCATCGATGTCCGCCTGAGGGTGATCGTGGCGAAATCCGTGAGGGGATGGAGTTGTGGACAACACGCCGAAGGAGTGTTTGTCGACGTTGCCACCGTTGGCGGTGACCAGGCCGAAGGAGCCCGGATCTTCGCGTAGGACTGTCGTCATCGATGCGAGTGCGTGACCCACCGGGTTGTTCCACGGCCCGCCCGCGAAACAGAGACCTCCGTAGACGGTCAAGGGTCGGCTGGTCGGAGGGATTCCCATCTCCGAACAGAACAGCCCGACCGCGGACGGGAAACACGAGTAGATGTCCAGGTGAGCCACGGCGTCCAGGCCCAGCCCGGCGAGTTCGAGAGCCTTGTTGGTGCCGAACCGAATGGAGGGTGAGGAAGAGAATGACTCGCGCTCGGACATGACTCGGTCGTTGCAGTCGGATCCGCTGTGCACGAACACCCACTGATCTCGCGGCACCCCGGCATCTTCGGCAGCTTGGGCCGAACAGACCAGGAGTGCGGAGGCCATTTCCACCTGGGGATTGCTCACCATGTGTTTTGTGTAAGGCCATCCGATGTACCGATTTTCCGGAGTTGCGGTGATGATCTCCGTCGCATCGAATGCTTCCCTGTCCCAGGCGTATGGGTTCTGCGCGGCCACTTCGGAAAAGCCGGCCCACATATCGCCCACCTCTGCCATGTAGTCCTGCGAGGAGAGGCCGGAGGTGTGCATCAAAGCCGTTTCGAACATCGGGTAGGTCTGAGTGGGCTGGAATATTGCACGCGCGTGTTCTGCCGGGTGACCCATTTCGAACGTGTCCTCGGATCCCCATGTGGGCTCCACATCCGGATCCTGGCGTATCCACTCGGGTTTGTCCCCGGCACGTTTCAGACTGCTCCGGGTGTACCAGGCCTCGGCCCCACACAGGATTCCCACATCCAGTTCACCGGACATGATCCCCCCGGCCAGCCGATTGAGCAGCATCTGCGGAGTGTTTCCGCCCATGCTCGGGTACCACGTGTCGGCATCGGTGGTCCCCAGCGCCTCGGCCACTATGGCGCCGGGATCGCGGTAGTTCCATGACAACATTCGCACGCATGCGATTACCTGAGCCCTGGAGGACAGAGCGGCACCTGCGTCGGATTCGGCGATACCCACCGCCTCCAGTATCAGGTCGGTGGGAGAAACGGGCTCGGATCCCTCGTCCACGCGGTTCAGGTACTGCCCGACACCCACGATCACCGGAGACCGCGGGTCGAACGATTCCTGGGAGGATGTTGATCTCTGGTCTGTATTCACCGGTGCAGAGTACTCTCGGCCTGTGAGCAGTGGTTCAATAACCCAAACCGTGACAACGATTGCCCTGGGGGCAGATCATGCCGGGTTTGTCCTCAAGGATCTCCTTGGACAACATCTGGTGGACCGAGGCTTCGAGATTCTCGATCTGGGCACCAATACGGCGGACCGCGTCGATTACCCGGACTTCGGCGCTGCGGTGGGCCGTGCGGTCGCAAGCGGACAAGCACAGCTGGGTGTCGCAGTTTGCGGCTCGGGAATCGGTATCTCCATGGCGGCCAACAAGGTCCACGGCATCCGCGCCGCAGTGGTTCACGACGAGACCTCAGCCAGGCTCTCCCGCCAACACAACAACGCCAACGTTGTCTGTTTCGGTGAGCGCCTGATTGGCGAGACGGTTGCTGTGGCGGCGCTCGATGCCTGGCTGGATGCCACCTTCCAAGGCGGTCGTCACGCTGGCCGGGTCGAGAAGTTGGATGACCTCCTCTAGCTGATCCGCCCACCGGAGCAACCGGCCGGCCCGATTCCATCCCGACATTCGACAATCTGCCAGATACTCAATAACAGACCGTTCATAACAGACCGTTCGCCCAGAACAGGCCGAACCCTCCCAGGAGAAGACAAATGCCGTGGCCAACAGAGCAAGACACTGAAGTCTTCGAGATCATCGAGCGAGAAGAAACCCGCCAGAACACGGGCCTGCAGCTGATCGCATCCGAAAACTTCACATCGCCCGCGGTGATGGCCGCAACAGGGTCGGTTCTCACCAACAAGTACTCGGAGGGTTACCCGGGCAAGCGGTATTACGGCGGCAACGAATACGTGGATGAATCCGAGGACCTTGCCCGACGTCGTGTGTGTGAGCTGTTCGGAGCGACCCATGCCAACGTGCAGCCGCACTCCGGAGCCAACGCGAACCTTGGTGTCTATCTGGCACTGCTTCAGCCCGGCGACACTGTGCTCGGTCTGAGCCTCGACCATGGCGGGCACCTCACGCACGGCTCACCCGTGAACGTCTCAGGTCGGTTCTACAACTTCATCTCCTATGGTCTCACCGCATCGGATGAACGCATGGACCTCGAGCAGCTCCGAGACCTCGCGGTGCGCCAGAAGCCGAAGATGATTGTGGCCGGCGCAACCGCATACTCGCGGACCATCGATCCGCAGCCGATTCGGGAGATCTGCGACGAGGTGGATGCCCTGTTCATGTTCGACGCAGCCCACATCGCCGGATTGATCGCGGGCGGTGCACACCCGAATCCGGTCGGTGTGGCAGACATCGTTACCTTCACCACCCACAAGACACTGCGTGGTCCCCGTGGTGGATGCATTCTGAGCACCGAGGAACACGCCGCCGCCATCGACAAGGCGATCTTCCCCGGATTGCAGGGTGGTCCGCTGGAGCATGTCATCGCAGCGAAAGCCGTGGCCTTCAAGGAAGCATCACATCCCAGTTTCAGCGACTATGCCGCCCAGGTCGTGTCCAACGCCCGCGCCTTGGCCGACTCGCTCGGCGGACACGGATTCCGGCTGGTTTCGGGCGGAACCGACAATCACCTGATGTTGATCGACTTGCGCCCCTTCAATTCCGAACTAACCGGAAAAGAGGCGCAGGTTGCCCTGGACCGGGCGGGCATCACCCTCAACAAGAACACGATCCCGGACGATCCGCGATCCCCGTTCGTAACCTCGGGACTCAGAATCGGCACTCCGTCGGTGACCACTCAAGGAATGAAGGAACAGGAGATGGCCCGAATCGGTGATCTGATCGCAAGGGTCCTCGCCGACCCGACCGATGACGCAATCCTTGGTGAGGCCCGTCGAGACGTGGCCGAACTCTGCGGAGGGTTCGAGCCCTACGCCTGATCAGGCGCAGCTCCTGACGTGACCGCTTATCTGATCGTTCTGGCCGCAGCCGCGATTTCCACCGCTGTGGCGGTGATCCCTCTCCGGGTGCTTTCGCGGCGGGCGGACGCTATGGCCCATCCGTCGGACCGCTCGGTTCACGCGCACGCAACACCGGTCCTTGGCGGCACAGCGCTTCTGGTCGGCTTGCTGGTGGGGATCGGCGTGGCAGCCATGCTGCCCGACTTCGACGCAGTATTCGTCACGCCGAGCAACATCCTGGGAGTCGTCGCTGCCGCCATAGTGATGTGGCTGACCGGACTGGTTGACGATCTCCGCGACATCTCTCCGCCGGCGAAGGTCGCGGGGATGGTCCTGTCCGGGTCGATCCTTACTCTGGTGGGCCTCACCATCATCTACTTCCGTGTGCCCTTCCTCGGCTTCACCGTGCTGCCGGCAGACCTTTCTGCGTTGGTCACGGTGTTGTGGGTGGTCGGAATGGCCAACGCGGTCAACCTGATCGATGGTCTCGACGGTCTGGCGGCGGGGATCGTTGCCATCGCATCCGGCGCCTTCTTCTTCTACGGATACCAACTGCTGGACGTCGGCGTTCTGGATCCATCCAATGTCGGGCCGCTGGTGGCCATCGTTACGGCCGGCGCCTGTATCGGGTTCCTCCCGTTCAATTTCAACCCAGCCAGCATCTTCATGGGGGATAGCGGAGCCCTGTTGCTCGGATTGCTCCTGGCATCGTCGACGGTGGCCGTCGGAGGCCAGTCCGATGATCCGTTCTCGGGTCAGGCCTGGTTCTTCTTCGCTCCGTTGGTGATCCCGCTCGTGATCCTCGCGGTGCCTTTGCTGGATACGGTCCTGGCCATTGTTCGCAGGGCCCGCCAGCGCCGCGGAGTGTCCAGCGCCGACAAACAGCATCTGCATCACCGACTGATGGACCTCGGACACGGCCACCGCCGTGCGGTACTGATCCTGTGGGCATGGACAGCGGTACTGTCGGGGTTCGTGCTCATTCCGGTGTTCACCGGCCGGGGGGATGCCCAGGTTCCGATCGGTTTGGCCGCACTCGCCCTGCTGTTGTTCACTTTCTTCGCGCCGAGCATCCTCACCCGTCGCTGAGCGGTTCCTTCATGCGGTCATCGGGCAACAGTTGGGTTCCCCGGCGATTCAGTCACCCACCAGAACCGTGTCGGTGTCAACGCCCGAGCGCAGGACCCTTCCCGTGGTTGTGCCGTTGAACTTGCCGTCAGTCACAGTTTCGACTCCATCGAGAAACACGTGGCGTATACCGACCGAGCCGGCATGGAGTCGTGACTCTCCGGCAGGGAGGTCCGCCACCATCGTGAGCATCTCCGAGTCGATTGTTTCCGGATCGAACACAACCAGATCTGCGTGGGCCCCAACAGCCAGAACGCCGCGGTCCCGCAGGCCGAACAGCTCGGCTGGAACCTGGGTGAGCATCTGCACGGCACGTTCCAGCGAGACGAGCTTGCGGCCCCGCAGGCAGTCGCCGAGGAATCGGGTGGTGTAACCGGAGCCCATCATGCGGTCGAGGTGGGCACCGGCGTCGGAGCCGCCGAGCATCACCGATGGGTGACCCCAGGCCTTCTGGCGCAGATCCCATGACTCGGGATCGTTGTCGGTTGCGCCCGGCCACAGAATCGTCCGCAAGTCATCCTCCAGGACCACGTCGAGCAGCGTGTCGAAAGGGTTTTCATCGCCGCGGTCGGCGGCGATGTCGCCCACCTTGCGCCCTCCAAGCCCTGCGTTGGCCTCGCTGAACGTGTCGCCGATCACGTAGATGTCCCATCCGGTGAGCCGGGCGAACACACCGGCGTCGGGTGAGGCGGCGCGTTCCGCCATGAACCTGCGGACTTCCGGATCACGCAGTCGTTCCATCCGCTCCCCGAGTGGCAGACCGAGAATGTCTCCCCAATCGGGAAGCAGGTTGAGGGCACAGAAGGTGAGGAAGCTCATGTTCATGGGCACGATCACAGGCATGGTGAGAGCGACCACCCGGGCTCCCTCCTGGGCGCAATCGTCCATCGCTGCGAGCTGATTCCGGTATCGCTCCGGCGCATGGGAATCCACCGTCAGCACGTTCCAGTTCAAGGGTCGTTTGCCCGTCTTGGAGAACTGGATCATGAACTCGACCTCTTCAGGCTCGAATCCGTCGAGACAACCATCGGATGCAAACTCCAGAGTGGTGCCTTCGTGCTGTGACACAACTTCGGCCAGGGCGAGCACTTCGGACTCGGTGGCCCAGCGCGAAGCAACCGGCTCGCCGTCGCCGTCGGAATGGGTACGCGCCCGGGTGGTGGAGAATCCCATGCCGCCGGCAGCCAGGCTCTGGCCCAGCAGTTCGCACATGGCCTCGATCTGGCGTGGCGTCGCTTCCTTGCCGACAGAATCCTCACCCATGACCTCTCGGCGGATCGCGCAGTGGCCAACCAGGAATCCGGCGTTGACACCGATGTTTCCATCAAGGCGATCGAGGTATTCGCCCGTTGATGACCACTTCCAGTCCACTCCCTCAGCCAGTGCGGCGAGCGGCATACCTTCAACCCTGGCCATCATTCGGGCCGTGTATTCGCCATCGCCCGGGCGAACGGGGGCAAGGGTGAATCCACAGTTGCCCGCGATCACGGAGGTGACTCCATGGATGCTGGAAGGTGAGGCGGAAGGATCCCAGAGGAGTTGTGCGTCGTAGTGGGTGTGCGGATCGATGAAACCCGGGCAGACCACGAGTCCTTCGCCATCGATGGTTCGCCTTGCTTCGGTCACAGTTCCGGGTTCCGCCATCGCGGTTATGCGGCCCTCGGTCACGGCGAGGTCCCCGGCGCGTGGTTCGCTGCCGGTTCCATCAACGATCAGGGCTCCACTGATCAAGAGATCGACGCTGCCGCTGTCGGTTGGTGCTTCACCTGACATGTTCGCTTGGACTCCCGAGGTTGCGTGGAATCTGACGGTCTGTCAGATTTGTGCACCAATCGTGTCAGACGCTTTGCGGTACTGTCGAGCGAACGACGCCACACAAATGGTTGACCCGCAGTTGACGTCCAACAGCCAAATGGGGAACAACCGAATATGGGGGAACAATGAGGAAGTCACTCAGATGGGTCGCTGTGCTTGTGGCCTTGATTACTCTTGCCGGCGCTTGTAGCGCCAAGAACGGCGATGACAGCGCCAGTGAGGATGAGTCCTCTGCTTCGGAAGAGTCAGCCGAGAAGGATTCAGCCAGTGACTTCGGCACACTCGACGGGCCTTGCGGCGATGGTGACTACACGGTCGATGCCGATGAGGCCGGAATCGGCGCAGACAAGCTCTATCTGGCCGCGGCGAATGACCGCAGCGCCACAATTCGTTCGGGCCTGAACAAGGAGCTCTGGGACACCTCCGTTGCGTTCACCGAATGGTGCAACTCCGTGGGTGGCATCGGGGGACTCGAGATCGAGCTGATCGACATGGATGGCCAGTTGTTCGAAGTGGAATCCGCCATGGTGAATACCTGCAACGACGCATTCATGATGGTTGGTGGCGGCCTCGTCCAGGATCAGTTGGAGTTCACGGACAAGCCCGAGAGTGACTTCCACCTGTGTGGCATGGCCGACATTCCCGGATTCGCAGTTTCTCCCGAAAAGGCTGATTCCAACGGACAGATCCAGGCGATTCCACACCCATCCGACGAGATCACTGCCTCTCAGGTGATTGCCCTGAAGGAGGTGCACCCGGAAGCCGCTGAGAAGATGGCCGAGGTCTGGGGTGATCTCCCCTCGATGGAGGCAATCAAGAACCAGAGCGTTGCCATCATGGAGGAGCAGGGCATCGAGAACGTCGGTGTCTTCTCCTACCCGATCACCGGCCTCGAGGACTGGACTCCACTGGCACAGCAGATCATCAGCAGTGATGCCGGTTCATTCCACTTCGTGGGTGAGCCGACCAATCTCGGCAACCTTGTGTCCAAGCTTCGCGAGCAGGGCTGGGAAGGTGTTCCCGTTGTCGAGACCAACTCCTATGACCCGGTCTATCTGGAATCCACCACTCCCTCCAGCGCGGCTGAGGGTTCGTTCATTCGTTCGGTGTTCCACCCGTTCGAAGAGGCTTCGCAGTGGCCGGCCGTTCAGCAGTATCTGGACCTACTCGAAGAGGCAGTGCCCGAGCACAAGGAGCGGGCACTCCTCGGATTGCAGGGTTTCAGCGCCTGGTTGTTGTTTGCCGAGGCGGCCAACGACTGCGCCGCCGGCAACGACAATGAGCTCACAAGGGATTGTGTACTGTTCGCAGCTGATGACATCAACGCTTGGACCGGTGGCGGACTGCATTCGGAAATGGATCCGGGTGGTGTCGGTGCCACGCCACCCGCTTGTGAACTCCAGCTTGGTGTGGTCGACGGCGAGTTCGTTCGTGTCTTTCCCGAACTCGGCAGCGACGACGACGATGGTGACGGCTTCAACTGCCCAGATGACGCGGAGGTGTCCGTCCCTGCCAACGAAGGACTCGGCGTCGTCGATCCGGATCGGGCGATCTGACCGCCGGGCAACCGAGCGACCTGATCGGTTGATGTGGACAAATTCCTTCAGTTCACGGTTCTAGGCCTTTCCCAGGCGGCGATCTTCGCGATCGCCGCCTCGGGGTTGGTTGTGACCTACAGCACTTCGGGCATTTTCAACTTTGCCCACGGTGCGTTCGGAATGATGGCCGCCTTCACGTACTGGCAGGTGCATGTGGCTTGGGACGTTCCCACCTGGCCCGCCTTCTTCCTGGTCGTGTTCATCATCGCCCCATTGTTCGGGGCCTTCATCGAACGCGTCATCATGCGCGGCATCGAGGACGCGCCCGAAGTGGTGAAGATCGTGGTCACGGTCTCCCTCATGGTTGCACTGCTGTTCTTGGCGATAGCCATCTGGCCCCAGGATGTGGCCCACCCGGTTGGGGCTCTGGTTGAAGGAGGTCAGCTCGAAATCGCGGGCGTGATCCTGCCCAATCAGAGGTTGATGATCATTGGCGTGGCCATTGCGGTGGCCATCGGCCTCTGGCTGTTGCTCAAGGCGACCCGACTCGGCGTTGCGATGCGTGCCGTGGTGGATGACCGCTCGCTCCTTCAGCTGAACGGTGGTCGGCCCGCTCGTACCGCAATGATGTCGTGGGCCATCGGTGCCGGACTGGCAGCGATATCCGGCGTGCTGCTGGCAGCCGAGCAGCCACCTTCGGCAATCACCCTGACCTTCCTGGTGGTGAACGCGTATGCCGCAGCCGTGGTTGGCCGACTTCGCAGCCTTCCGGGGGCCTTCCTGGGCGCTGTCATCCTGGGCTTGGCCGTGTCGTACACCGCTGCCTACCTGCCGTCAGATGCGTCCATCGGCTCGTTCAGTCTCTCCGGTCTGCCGCGCGCAGTGCCAGCAATCATGTTGTTCATCGTGATCGTGGCTCAACCGGAGGCCCGACTTCGGGCACACACCACCATCCGGACCCGTGTGGTCGGCGTGCCGACTCAGCGAACGGCGGCGATCGGTGCCTTGGTTCTGGTGCTGGGAACGGCGGCAATCGGATCGATGATTGCCGGGCCTGACCTGCCTCTGGTTTCCAAGGCTCTCTGGTTCGGCCTCATCACGGTCTCACTGGTCCCGCTCACTGGTTACGCGGGCCAGGTTTCGCTCGCTCAGCTCACCTTCACCGGCATCGGTGCGCTGGCCATGGCCGAATGGGGAGCCAACGGTTCACCGTTTGCGGTGATGTTGTCCATTGGGCTTTGTGCGCTGGTGGGAGCGGTCGTCGCTTTGCCGGCGTTGCGACTGACTGGCATCTATCTGGCGCTGGCCACAGCGTCCTTTGCCATTTTCTGTACCTGGATGGTGTTCAGCCAGTCCTCACTTCTGGTGGGTGGAACCGTTTCAGTCCCACCCCTGAGCATCTTCGGTTGGACTGCAGACACACAGTTCAAGCAACTGATGGTCACTGCCGTGGCCTTCGCGATCATCGCGAACATCCTGGTTCTGCTTCGTCGCAGTGCATGGGGTAGACGCCTGACCGCAATGAGGGACTCGCCGGTGGCCTGCGCAACGCTCGGTCTCAACCTGACCTCGACCAAGGTGGGAGTATTTGCGCTTTCCGCTGCCATTGCAGGTTCTGCCGGTGCAATCGCCGGCCGCAGTTTCGTCTCGGATGACTTTGGGCTCACTCCGTCATTGCAGGTGACGATGCTCGCCGTGGTGGGTGGTGTCGGCTCCATTGGAGGTGCCCTGCTGGGAGGTCTGCTTCTGGGCATGTTCCCGATCGGATCCTCGGTGTTTGCTGCCAACGCGATTGGCGTGTTCCGGTTCGTCACTGTCCCGGTCACCAAGGTCATCACGATCATGCCCGGGTTCATGGGAATCGGAATGGGCCGAAACCCGGATGGCGCCGCCTCCGATATTGCACGCAGCTACAGATCGCTGATCGAATCCGTGCCGGCCTCAGTTGTGACAGCTATCGCCTTCGCGATCCTGTGGATCTCAGCTCGCCTCGAGTACATCTCCAACTGGGACTTCTTTGCCGGAGTGCTGGTGATCCTGCTGGCGGTGATGCCTCTCATCGGCTCGATTCTGCCGCCACCGGGTGTTCAGGTTGCGGGCCGCCGACTTGCCGCCGGGTTGTGGCTCGTGTTTGCGCTTCTGATCACAGCAGTTCTGCCCTGGGAAACCCTGGTCGAATCCAACGGATTCCGTATCCTGCTCATGCTCGTGTGGGCCGGGGTCGTGGCGAGCATCGCTGTCGGTGTCCATGGAGCAG
Source organism: Microthrixaceae bacterium (assembly GCA_020027475.1). Taxonomy (GTDB): domain Bacteria; phylum Actinomycetota; class Acidimicrobiia; order Acidimicrobiales; family Microtrichaceae; genus JAHRAZ01. Next base: position 89,263 of record JAHRAZ010000103.1, on the reverse strand, counting down.
TGGACCTCGAGGCGCTGGGTTTGGGCACGGACACCGCTGCTGAGATCGAGAGTCCCGATTTGATGGGCTTCGGCACCGAGATCACGCGTGCCGATGCCCAGTTGGCTGCTCGCGCGATCGGCCTCGACGGCGAACTCGACCGGCCCGACACGGGTTCCACGGCTGTGACGCACGCTCGCTCGGGTGTCGAGGTTGGTTCCACATGAGCACACTCGAGGTCTCGGATCTCACGGTACGATTCGGTGGCAATCTGGCCGTCAGCAAGGTTTCCCTGTCGGTGGCGGGCGGGGAGATAGTTGGACTGATCGGACCGAACGGCGCAGGCAAGACCACCGTGTTCAACGCGGTCTCAGGCGTTATCACCCCAACCTCGGGCAAGGTTGCCCTGGCCGGTCGTGACATTTCCAAACTGCCGACCTACAAACGTGCGCGGGCGGGTCTCGGACGAACCTTCCAGCGGCTCGAGGTGTTTTCATCCCTTTCGGTTCGCGGCAACGTGCAGGTTGGCCTGGAAATCCGCAAGTCCTGGTCACGGCGGGGTGGTTGTGATCGGCAGTACCTGGCTGACGGTGCCGATCTCAGCGCCGACAGCGAGGTCTCGCTGATCCTCGACCGATTGGATCTGTTGGGTCTGGCCGACGAGATCGTCGGAGCGCTGCCAACCGGCCAGGCCCGTCTCGTGGAACTCGGGCGTGCATTGGCCGCCCGACCGTCGATCATTCTCCTGGATGAGCCGGCTTCGGGCCTGGACGAGAACGAAACGACACGTTTCGGGGAACTTCTCCGCTCCCTGAGTGGAGCAGGGCTGGGAATTCTGCTCGTCGAACACGACGTTGGATTGGTGATGGAGGTTTGCGACAGCCTCCATGTGCTTGATTTCGGAACGGTGATCGCGTCCGGTGACGCGGACGAGGTGCGTCAGAATGCCGCAGTCGTCGACGCGTATCTGGGAGCTGGAACATGACGGATGCGCCGGCAGCGGTCGAACCTCTTCTGGAACTGCGCGACATCACTGCCTCCTATGGGACCATAGAAGTTCTCCACGGGGTGGATCTGGTGGTTCCTCCAGGGTCCGTGGTCGCCCTGCTCGGTCCCAACGGTGCCGGCAAGACCACCACTCTCTCCGTGGCGGCGGGCCTCCTCGCGCCCACAAGTGGTGGCGTTTACATGGCCGGTCGTGATGTGAGCGGCGTGAAGCCCGACGAACTCGCGCGCAAGCGAGTCGTGACGATACCCGAAGGCAAGGGAATCTTTCCGAACCTGACCGTGAAGGAAAACCTCTTGATGGCCAGCTACACGGGTGTGTCGGTGGACCACATCGAAAGGGTCGCATTCGAGAGATTCCCGAGGCTGGGGGAGCGAAGCTCCCAGGTTGCGGGCACCCTCTCAGGTGGTGAACAGCAAATGCTCGCGATGGCCCGGGGCCTTGCTGTGGAGCCGGCCATTCTGCTGCTCGACGAACTCTCGATGGGCTTGGCCCCCTTGATTGTCGAGGAGCTCTATGGAATCGTTTCGCACATTGCCAAGTCTGGAACATCGATCCTCGTGGTCGAACAATTTGCCCGCGCCGTGCTGGGTGTTGCCGACACCGCCGCGGTGATGGTCAACGGTCGCATCAGGGCCGTCGGCAAACCATCAGAAATCGAGAACGATCTGTCCGCCGCCTATCTGGGAGCCTGAGTAACCATGAGCGACAACACCATTGGTCAGAACACAACTGGCCAGAACGCCACCGGAAGCGAAGCCCGCGTGGAGCAGTTTCGATCCGAGATCGAAGACCTGAAACTGAAGGGTTCCTCGGGCAGTTCCGAGCGCTGGCTCCTCATCATCGGCGTCCTGTTGGTGGTGGCCGGAGTGATTCTCGCCATCGTGGGTGCGGTGCAGGTAATCAACTCGGGGGACAGCCCCGCGGATCAGCGGGCGTTCATGGCTTCCGGCTCGATTCTCGGTCTCGTCCTTGTGGTCGCGGGAGCGGCGCTGTTCCTTCGATACTCCCTCGGACGCTACCTACGATTCTGGCTGGTTCGGCTTGTCTACGAGGGCCGAACCGACACGGATCGGGTAGTTGAGGCAATAGAGCGCGCGAGCGGCACGCCTGCCCCGCAGGAATCTGCCGGCGGATTTGCTCCCTCCGATACCGAATCGTAGGTTGTGTACGGTTTCACAAGCGGCAAATGCCGTCGGGATCTTGTCCGGGAACCGACCAGCAGATCACTTAGATGACCACCGATTCCTCCTCGCCCCCGCTCACCAGCGCTGCCACGCGTAGCTCGGGCGCGTACGAACTCGTACTTGGTCCGGTGTTGATGGCTCTGGTCGGTTTGGTGCTGGACAAGAACTTCAACACCACACCACTGTTCATCCTGTTGTTCACCGTGTGGGGTGCCGCGGGTGCTGCGGTCGGCATCTACTACCGGTACCGCCGGCACATGGAGGACATTTGATGTCCACGCAGGCCGACCCGATGAACACCCGGATCGAGGGCCCGTCACCAGCGATGGCAGTGGCGGTCGACATGGCCAAACGCAGCCTCTGGCTCCTCCCCGTCATTGTCGTTCTCAGTGCAGCTTTCTGGGGAGTCAACGGCGTTGCCTCCACCCTTTACGCTCTCGCGATCGTGGTGATCAACTTCCTTCTCGCTGGCTGGCTGCTGGCAGTTACCGGCAGAATATCGGCCGCCCTCATGGGTGCTGCCGCCCTGTTTGGTTTCCTTCTTCGACTCGGCCTGATCTTCCTGGCCGTGTTCGCGGTGAAGGACGCCTCCTGGGTTGAGTTTGTCCCGCTCGGGATAACACTCATTCTCACCCACTTGGTGCTTCTCTTCTGGGAAATGCGCCACGTGTCTGCTTCGTTCGCCTTCCCCGGGGTCAATCCCGGGGTCACCCCCAATCCGTACCTTCCGGACAACTAGGAGCCCACGCGATGTTCGCTGCTCTTTCCAACCCCGCGATCCTGCTTGCCTCCGAAGAGGGCGGCGGCGGCGTGGAGTTCCCGCCGATCAACTTGATCGTGAAGTGGCCCGCCGCCTTCGGCGAGGGCACGTTCTACGGATTCAACAAGATCGCGCTGATCTCGATGATTGCGATGATCGTCCCGGTGATCCTGTTCCTCATCGCCGGCCGAAAAGCCAGCGTCGTGCCCCGCGGCATCCAGAACGTGATGGAGGTATCGGTCGATTTCATCGAGAAGCAGGTTGTCCTTCCGGCGATCGGCAAGGACGGCATGAGGTACCTGCCCATGTTGATGTCGATGTTCTTCTTCATCTGGATCGGCAACCTTTTCGAGATCATCCCGACGTCGCACATGCCGGCCAACGCGCGCATGGCGAATCCGATCATGTTGGCGATGGTTGCCTGGGTCATGTTCATTGGAGTGGGGGTCAAACACCACGGTCTCAAGTACTTCAAGGATGCCCTGTTTCCGCCCGGCGTTCCCAAGGCGCTGTACCTTTTGGTAACGCCGATCGAGTTCCTCTCGACCTTCCTGATCCGGCCTTTCTCCCTCGCAGTCCGGCTCTTCGCGAACATGCTCGCCGGTCACATTCTTCTCGTGACCTTCAGCGTGCTCACAATCACACTCTTCGGTGCGGGAATCCTCGCCATAGCCGGTGTGCTGTCTTTCGGGATGCTGGTGGCTTTCACGGCCTTCGAGTTCATGGTCGCCTTCCTGCAGGCATTTATTTTCAGCTTGCTCACGGCCGTCTACATCGGTGGTGCGCTGCACCCGGCCCACTGAGTCGAACAAGTAGCAACATACGAATCGAACACAAGAAGACGAAGACAACAAGATCTGATCAAGGAGACCGGTGGAACCGGTCGCTGAACAGGAGATAGACAAACAAAATGAGCGCAATCACCAACGCCGCAGCAACAGTTCTGGCCCAGGCCGAAGTTGTCGAGCAAACCGCTGATGAGGCCAAGTCGATTTCAGCCGCATCCGGTGCCGGCATGGCATACGGCCTTGCAGCCATAGGACCTGGCATCGGCATCGGTTATCTGGTCGGGCAGGCTGTACAGGCCATGGCACGCCAGCCCGAGTCCGCCGGACAGGTCCAGACCACGATGTTCCTGGGCATTGCCTTCACCGAGGCCCTTGCCCTCATCGGCTTCGTGGTATTCATTCTTCTCAAGTTCGTCTGAACCCCACTGAACGGAATTGGACGAGCTGACCAACGGAGTTACCCATGTTCCTAGCTTCACTTGCCGCCTTGGCAACTGAGGTCGCTGAATCGGACCCGACGGACATCAATCCGGTCGTGCCCGATGAGATCGGCGAAATCTTCTGGGGTGCAATCGCATTCTTCGGCCTCTGGATTCTGATGCGGTATGTGCTTCTGCCACCGCTGCTGAAAATCCGCGCGGATCGAAGGAATCAGGAGATATCCGACCTTCAGGCAGCCAGTGCTGCAGACGAGGCGGCCGAGCAGGTGCGCCGTGACTACGACGTCACGTTGGCCGAGGCCAACTCCGAGGCCAACGACATCATCGCCGAGGCCCGCGCTGCCGCTGAGCACGAGCGCGGCGAAATCGTGGTTGCAGCGGATTCGGAGATCGCTTCGGAGCGTCAGGCCGCAATGGCGGAGCTCGATTCCCAGCGATCCAGTGCAGTGAGTGAGCTCGGCGACGACGTGGCCGACCTGGCTGTTGCTGCCGCTTCGAAGGTGATGGATGCTTCCCTCGATGAACCGATCCACCGCTCGACGGCGGCGAACTATGTGGAGGACGCACGATGAACATCCTGCTTCTCGCTGAAGAGGGCGCTGAGAACGCCTTCTGGCTGCCACATGACATCCAAGAGGTCTTCTGGGGCACGTTGGCGTTCCTCATCGTGGCTGGGATGCTGTGGAAGTTCGCAAAGGAACCCGGCTCGAACTACTTCAAGAGCCGCACTGCAGACATTGAGGAGACCCTTGACCAGGCGCGCACCCAACGCGATACAGCGGAGGCCAAGCGCGACGAGATCAAGTCCGCTCTCGCAGACTCCGATTCTGAGGCCGCCCGCATCGTGGAGAATGCCCGTTCGGCAGCCGACGCCCTCACCGCCGAGATCGCAGATCGAGCCCGCGAAGATGTGATTCTCGCCCGCGAGCGGGCGGAGATCGACCTGGTGGCCGCACGCGGCCAGATGAACGCCGATTTGTCCGGTGAGTTGTCGCGGCTCTCATTGGGGGCCGCCGAAAGGGTTGTGGAATCCTCCCTGGATGACGACAGCCAGCAACGACTGATCGACAGCTACATCAGCCAGGTCAGTGGACGGAACTGAGGACTCTGATGAGTGACAAACGCATAACGGCCTGGGCCGACTCAATTCTCGGAATCGCCAGTGCAGAAGGGGATTCCGAAACCGTCAGCGAAGAACTGCATTCCCTGTCCCGGATGATCGAATCGGACGAGTCCCTTCGCTCCAGCCTCAGCGATGAGCGCATTTCTGCCGCCGATCGAACCGCTGCGGTCGAAGGCGCCCTCAACGGCATGGCCAGCGAGGTCACCACGGCAATCGCCGGGCTCGTCATTGGTACCGGCCGGATCAAGGATCTCGGCCTGATAACCGCCGAGATGGCACATCGGGCCGCCGAGGCCACAGGCGCATCGGTGGCGGAGGTTCGCTCCGCGGTGCCGCTGTCCGTAGAACAGCTCAATCGACTGACCGAAGGACTCACCGAGAAAATGGGCCGCCAGATCCAGGTCCGCAATATCGTCGACCCCACCGTCATGGGCGGCATCGTCACCCAGATCGGTGACGAGGTAATAGACGGTTCTGTTCGTACTCGCCTCAACCAGCTTCGCGACGCTTTCTGAGCGCCGCCCAAGCAGATCGAAAACGGAGACTGATCAGCAATGGCTGAGCTCACAATCAACACCGCAGAACTTGCAGCGGCAATCAAGCAAAATCTCGAAGGCTTCGAGCTCGACACGACCCTTACCCAGGTCGGTCGAGTGATCGAGGTGGGAGACGGCATCGCCCGTGTCTCCGGACTACCCGACGCGGCAGTCAATGAGCTGCTCGAGTTCGAGTCCGGAGTGGTGGGCTTGGCTCTCAACCTCGACGAACGGTCGATCGGCGCCGTGGTCCTCGGCTCGGTGGAAAGCATCGAAGAGGGTCAGAGTGTGAAGGCCACCGGCAGGATCCTGTCGGTCCCGGTCGGTGACGGAGTCCTCGGCCGGGTCGTGAACACCTTGGGTGAGCCCATCGACGGCAAAGGTGCCCTCACCAACGTCGAGGATCGCCGCATGGAGATCCAGGCCCCCGGAATCATGGGCCGCAAGCCCGTACATGAGCCAATGCAGACCGGCATCAAGTCGATCGACTCACTCATTCCTGTGGGCCGAGGTCAGCGGGAACTGATCATCGGAGACCGCAAGACCGGCAAGACGACAATTGCCACCGACACGATCGTGAATCAACGTGGCCTCGGTGTGAAGTGCATCTACGTTGCGATCGGCCAGAAGGCTTCCACCGTTGCCCAGACCGTGGCCACCCTCGAAGAACATGGCGCCATGGAATACACCGTGGTTGTGGCTGCACCCGCGTCCGAACCGGCGCCCTTCAAGTTCCTGGCCCCGTACGCGGGTTGTGCCATGGGTCAACACTGGATGGAAAACGGTGAACATGCCCTGATTGTTTATGATGACCTCTCCAAGCAGGCTGAGGCCTACCGCCAGGTGTCCCTCCTCCTGCGTCGCCCGCCGGGTCGCGAGGCTTACCCCGGTGACGTGTTCTACCTGCACAGCCGCCTGCTGGAGCGAGCCGCCAAACTCTCTGACGAGCGCGGCGGTGGATCACTCACCGCGCTGCCCATCATCGAGACCAAGGCCGGTGACGTCTCGGCGTTCATTCCCACCAACGTGATCTCGATCACCGACGGCCAGATCTTCCTGCAGGATGATCTCTTCAAGTCGGGCGTTCGCCCGGCTGTGGACGTTGGAATCTCGGTGTCACGAGTTGGTTCGGCCGCACAGGTCAAGGCCATGAAGACCGCCGTTGGCACACTGAAGTCGGATCTTCAGCAGTTCCGTGAGCTCGAGGCATTCGCCGCATTCGGTTCTGACCTCGATCCTGTCTCGAAGGCGCAGCTGGAACGTGGATACCGCCTCACGGAGTTGCTCAAGCAGGGCATCAACTCTCCCTTGCCCGTGGAAGAGCAGTGCGTGGTGATCTTTGCCGGCACCCGCGGTCACCTCGACGGCATCGAAGTTGACGATGTCTCCCGCTTCTCCTCTGAGCTGCTCGAGTGGTTCCACACCCGCTACGCATCCTTCCTCGACGAGGTGCGTACCGACGGCAAGATCTCCGATGAAGATGCCTACGAAGCCGCCATCAAGGAGTTCGCCGATCAGTTCCAGCGCACGAACATCGATTCCGATGCTCCCGATGCCAAGGACCAGAAAGATGCCGACACGTCGCTGGCGACTGGCAAACGTCACCTTCCCGAGGAGGACATCGACCGACCCGCATCCTCCGACGAGGACTGACTGATGCCAGGTGCACAGGAGCGGGTTCTCCGCCGACGCATAGGTACCGTCCAGAACACCAAGAAGATCACCCGCGCAATGGAGTTGATCGCGGCTACCCGTGTGGCGAAGGCCCAGTTGCGCGCCAACGAGGCTCGCCCCTATGCGGAGCACATCACCAACGTGATTCAGGACCTCGCGGCCGGTGGCGCTCAGGTGGATCATCCACTTTTGCGCCCCGTGGATGAACCGGAAAAGATCGGAGTGGTCGTCATGGCTGCCGACCGCGGTCTCGCCGGCTCCTACAACAGTTCTGTCATCAAGGCGGCGGAACGCGAAGTGCAGGCTGCTCGCAGCGAGTCCAAGCAGTATGTGCTCGTCACCGTTGGGTCCAAGCCGGCCGACTACTTTCGATTCCGAAACTATGACATCGAAGCTGAGTTCCCCGGATTCTCTGACACACCGACCTTCTCCGATGCTGCACGTGTTGCCGGGCGAGTCAGTGAACTCTTCACCAACGGTGTCTGTGATCGGATCCTGATTGCATACACGCGCTTCATTTCGCTCGGGTCCCAGGAACCGGTGGTACGCCGCTTCCTCCCATTGGAGTCGACGAGAGTGGTTGCCACCGGCGGCGACGCCGGTGCCACGGCTGGATTCGAGTTCGAACCTTCAGGTGCGGCCGTCCTCGAGTCGCTGCTTCCCCGATATGTGGAAGCCCGGATCTTTGCCGCCCTTTTGGACTCCGCCGCGTCCGAGCACGCTTCGCGCCAGCGGGCGATGAAGGCGGCCACCGACAACGCCGACGATCTGATCGTCGACCTCACCCGCAAGATCAACCAGGTCCGCCAGGACGCCATCACCACCGAGATCATGGAGATCATCGGGGGTGCTGAGGCGCTCGCGGATGACCAGGGCGATCCCGAGGACCTGCTCCTCGACCACATGTTCTCAGATCCCTTTCCCCGCCATGACGGCGAGCACTCTCGTCACGTCATCGGACACGATTCGTTCTGAAGGAGACAACGATGACCGTCACAGAACCCGAACTCATCGATGGCAAGATTGTTGCCATCGCCGGTCCAGTGGTGGATGTGGAGTTCCCACCTTCCACGCTGCCGGAGATCAACACCGCACTGGAGTTCGACATCGACGTTGGTGGTGAATGGATCACCGTCACCGCCGAAGTCGCACAACAGATCGGCGACAGCCGCGTGCGAGCCATTTCCATGCAGCCCACAGACGGCCTCGTCCGCGGGGCCGCGGTGCGCAATCTCGGCCACGGGATTGAGGTGCCGGTTGGAGACGCCACGCTCGGACACGTGTTCAACGTGTTGGGCGAACCGCTCGACGTGGAATCGATTGATGTCAAGGAGAAATGGAGCATCCACCGCGAACCCCCGGCTTTCGACACCCTCGAGCCGAAGGCTCAGATGTTCCCGACGGGCATCAAGGTGATCGACCTTCTCACTCCCTACCTCCAGGGCGGCAAGATTGGCCTCTTCGGTGGTGCTGGTGTGGGCAAGACGGTGCTCATCACCGAGATGATCAACCGTGTGGCCACACAGTTCGGTGGTGTGTCGGTGTTCGCCGGTGTCGGTGAGCGCACCCGTGAAGGAACAGACCTCTTCATCGAGATGGGCGAAACCCAGATGGGTGAATCGGGCACCGTGCTCGACAAGGCCGCGCTGGTGTTCGGGCAGATGGATGAGCCGCCGGGTGTTCGCCTGCGCGTTGCTCTGTCCGCCTTGACCATGGCGGAGTACTTCCGTGATGTTCAGGGTCAGGACGTGTTGCTGTTCGTGGACAACATCTTCCGGTTCACCCAAGCCGGATCCGAGGTGTCCACGCTGCTGGGTCGGATGCCTGCCGCCGTGGGCTACCAGCCGACACTCGCCGATGAGATGGGCCAGCTCCAGGAGCGCATCACCTCAACAGGCGGCCGTTCGATCACATCGCTTCAGGCTGTCTATGTCCCAGCGGATGACTACACCGACCCGGCGCCATTCACCGCCTTTGCCCACTTCGACGGCACCACTGAGTTGAGTCGTGACATCGCTGCCCAAGGGATCTACCCGGCCGTTGATCCGCTGACTTCCTCTTCCACCATCCTCACACCCGAGGTGGTCGGCCAGCGTCACTATGACGTGGCACGCCAGGTGCAGGAAATGCTCCAGCGCTACAAGGAGCTCCAGGACATCATCGCCATTCTCGGCATCGACGAACTGTCCGAAGAGGATCGCATCGCCGTCAATCGCGCACGTCGCATCCAGAAGTTCCTTTCGCAGCCGATGTTCGTGGCGGAGGTCTTCACCGGCCTTCCCGGTATCTTCACCTCTGTTGATGACACCGTCGCCAGCTTCGAGATGCTCGTCAATGGCGGACTTGATCACCTTCCGGAGCAGGCGTTCCTCAATGTCGGCGATGCCGATGATGCTGAGCGCAAGGCCAAGGAACTCGAGAAGGGCGCCTGATGTCCCTTCAGGTCGAGCTTGTCTCTCCCGAACGCATTGCGTATTCGGGCGATGCGAAGATGGTCGTGTGTCGGACCACTGCCGGCGACATTGCCTTTCAGCCTGGTCACGTTCCGCTCATCGGCGTTTTGCAAACCCATCCGGTCAAGATCGTGGGCGAAGACAGCGAGATGACTGTTGCCGTGCATGAAGGTTTTGTGGAGGTCTCAGCCCCTGACTCCGACGGCAACACCCGTATCACGATCCTGTCGGACGTGTGCGAGTTGGCCGACGACATCGATGTGGACCGCGCAAGGGCTGCCAAGGAGAGCGCTGAAGCCGCTCTGGAGTCGGACCCTGGTGATCCCGGCGCCCTGTCGGCGCTCGGGCGGGCTGAGGTTCGACTCAGCGTTCTTGAGGTATCCTCAGCGTGACTGATCCCACAGAGTTGGTCCGCAAGGCGGTTCCGCTCTGTGAAACATTCGGAATCACGGTGATCGAGGTCTCGGCCGAAAGAACCGTGATGGAACTCGATTGGCAGCATCGTCTCTGCACGACTGTCGACGTCCTGCATGGCGGAGCCCTCATGGCGTTGGCGGATTCTTCCGCCTCCGCGTGTGCGTTCTTCGGACTGCCCAAGGGTTCCGGCGGCACCACCACAATCGAATCGAAGACGAACTTCATGGGTGTGGTCACCGAAGGCACCGTCGTGGCCACCTCCAAGCCGCTCCACAGCGGTCACAGCACAATCGTGATCGAGACGGAACTCCGCGTCGACGATCGTCTGGTCGCCAAGACCACGCAAACACTAGCCGTACTCTCAGCCCAGCTCTGAGCGTGTCCAACCAGTCCGGGGCAGTTGACCGGGGCAGTTGAAATGTCTAGGGAAGCTGAACGTGTCCGCCCTTGGACTTCCACATGAAGTACTTCTCGAAGCCCACCTTGGCTGCGTGCGGAACCGGCAACATGACCCCCTTCTTGGGTCCGAGCATGCTGTCGCCGAGGATCGCCACGGCCTTGTTGCCGGCGTCCATGACGCAGACCGCCGGCATGTCTCCGAACGACTTCTCCTCCGTGGGCGGAAGTCCCTTGATCTGACTGACGATGTTCTTGGCCGCGGTGTGGGCCATGGTTTCGGTGGGGAGACCCGTCTTGGGGACCCCTGTCTTGATCGGGGTGGTCCACGGGGCTGTCACCTGGGCGGCCAGTCCTACGGCATAGATGTCATCGTGGTCATCCAGTTGGTAGGTCGGCCTTACCTTCAGGAAGTCCCCTGGATCGGTGGCCCCTTCGATTGTGGCGTTGACCTTTCGGCCGATGAATGGCGGCACGATCATGGAGAACTTGAACGGAACCTTGGTGCCGTCGCTGAGGCGGAGTTCACCCGGGACCACTTCGTCCATAGAGGCAGAAGTGATGTGGTTGATTTTCTGGTGAGCCAGGAACTTGGTGAGGAGTTTCTCGCCCCCCGGGAGCCCACCCATTCCGAAGTGACCCAATTCTGGTTCAGCGGTCACGTAGGTGATCTGGACCTTGTCCCGGATCTTGTTCTTGCGGGCCTGGTAGTCCACGTTGAACAGGAACTCGTAGGCAGCTCCGAAGCAGCCGGCACCCTGCGTGGCGCCGATCACGATTGGTCCCGGATCGTCGAGGAGTTTCTTCCAACCCACAGCGGTCTCTTCCGCCCCGGGCAACGTGGTGATGTCGTAGGTGTCATTGGCCGGGGTGAGGCCCGGGATCACCGTTGTGTTGCGGTCATAACCAGTTGCCACGACCAGGTAGTCGTAGTTGTGGATCTTCCCGGTGCTGTCGGTGACGGACTTCGTGGCCGGGTCAATCGACATGGCTGCCGCCAGAATGAACTCAACGTCCGCGGATTCAAACGTGGGAGCCACGGGGAACGTGATGTCCTCAACGGTGCGCTCGCCGAACGGAACCCAGATCAGAGAGGGGTTGAAGAGGAAGTCCTTGCTGGGGGAGAGAACTGTGACATCCACATCCTCGTCGAGCGCATGCTTGACCGCGATGGCAGCGGTCAAGCCACCGAAGTTGCCGCCCAGTACGAGGACTTTTGGTGTGGCCATGATGTTCTCCGTTTCTGGTGCGCTCCGGTGCGCCCCCGCACCACGGTAGTCCTGCGGTCAGGACCATGCCCCACCGCGGTGGGGCGGGTCTGGGTGGGCGACCGGCCTACTGGAACTTGTCGACGTGGTGCTGCGCGTCGATGGTGCGGACGGTTCCGGACCGCGAGCGCATTACCAATGACTGGGTCGTGACGCCGTCGCGGTCGTAGTGGACACCCTTGAGCAGGTTGCCGTCGGTGATGCCGGTGGCGGAAAAGAAACAGTTGTCGCCGGAAACGAGATCGTCAGTGTCGAGCACCCGGGAAATGTCGTAACCCAGATCCTCTGCTTCTTTGCGCTCTGCGTCATCACGTGGCCACAGGCGACCGATCTGCTCGCCCCCCATGCACTTGAGCGCGGCGGCGGCGATCACACCTTCCGGGGTTCCCCCGATGCCCATCAGGACGTCCACACCGGAGTCGGGAACAGCTGCTGCGATGGCACCAGCCACATCACCGTCGCCGATCAGGCGAATGCGGGAACCGGTGGCTCGAATGTCGGCGATGAGTTCATCGTGGCGGGGACGGTCGAGGACCATAACCGTGACTTCGCTCACCTCGATGCCCTTGGCGCGGGCAACGGCTTCGAGGTTTTGGGAAACTGAGGCGTTCAGATCCACGACACCCTTGGCTTCAGGACCAACGGCGATCTTCTCCATGTACACACACGGCCCGGGGTCGAACATGGTGCCCTGTTCGCTCACGGCGATCACGGCCACTGCGCCTCCACGCCCGAGAGAGGTGAGGGTGGTGCCATCGATGGGGTCCACGGCGATGTCCACTGCGGGGCCATTGCCGTTTCCAACCACCTCGCCGTTGTAGAGCATGGGAGCTTCGTCCTTTTCGCCCTCACCGATGATCACGGTTCCGGTCATGGCCACGGATCCGAGGATGAAACGCATGGCGTCAACCGCGGCACCATCGGCCGCTTCCTTGTCGCCGCGGCCCACGTACGGAGCGGCGGCGAGTGCTGCCGCTTCGGTGGTTCGGACGATTTCGAGGGCGAGGTTACGATCCGGAGTTGAAGGCATATGCCCAAATTACTCGCAGAGGCGGCGTCAGCGGAATCCGAACCGCGGAATCCGAACACTGCCGAATGTGTCAGCATCTTTGGGTGAGCAACCCATCAGAGCACGGCGACCCCGGGAATGACCACCCCAACGGTTCGGAGGCAGCGGCGGTGTCTGCTGAAACCAGTGCTGGAAACGTCTCGTTCGACTGCACTCCGTGGGCAGGCGAATCCCGTCGGATTCTGGAGTCGCTGCTGAACGGGCGCGAGATTCCCCATGCTTGGGAGGGGACGGTCGTCGTGGTACCCGCAGCGCTGGCTGTCGGCGTCCGGGATCTCACAGAAGAGGTTGCCGCCCTCGCAGATCGTGCGCTGGATCCCCAGGAGGAACAGATCGCGTTCGAAGTGAGTGACTGGTCAGGTGAAGCTCAGAACAGCATCGTGGCGGCTCTGGATGCGGCCGGAATCTCCCACGAGTGGGATGGGGACGGCGATCTCGTGGTTGCCGAATCGAGCGAATCCGTGGTCGAAAAGATCCTTGTCGGAATCGGGGAACCTGACGGAGGTGACGAGATGGACGGACTCGCCCTGAATGAACTCCTCGGAGATCTGTTCGATGCGGCCGGACGGCTGGTCAAACACCCCGACGACTTCAAGCGGCGTGGAGAGGCGGCCGACGCAATCGATCAACTGGGCGGCGTTGGTACTCCGTTCGGTTACACCGATGACCATTGGAACAGAATTCTGTCTGCCGCCGCGATCCTTGCTGTAGCCATCGATCCGCCCATGGCGAATGATGTAGGGGAAACGCTGAGCTCCGTCGGCGTCGACGGAACCGATTCAGACGACGCCGACGGATCCGATGGTGAAAGCGCTGTCGGGAAACCTCCATCGGTTGAGGATTCGGCCCTGGTTGTCCGCGATCTCCTCAAGGAAGTGCTCTGACGTAGGATCGTCCCCGTGGTTGTGGCCGAGATCGAGGCGTTCTATTCGCGGTCCGTGGCTCCCACACGCCGCATTGCCCTCGGGGAACTGCTTCTCCCCGAGAGTTCCCGGGGAGAAGTTGCGTCGATTCTGCTGGGCGGGATGATGGCGCGGTCGGCCCAGGTCCTGGCACCTGACGACCGAGGCGAACTTCGCAGCCTGCTCACCGACATGGAGTTGGGTCGTCGGATTCCCCAGCCGAGGCTTCGACACCGTTTTCAGGCAGATCGAATCGGCCTCCAGAGTTCGACGAGTCGTCTGGTGCAGGATCGTGGCGGGTACTTTCATCTCGACCTGGATCACGAGCGGGGGACCGCTGCGCAACAGGCGCTGACGGCTGTCTACGCCCTGCGCTCGCTCGGGGGACAGGCTCGTCAGCAGACCATCAAGGCCCTGAGGCGAGCCGTAGACTGGCAGGGTGGTCTTGGCGCCGATCTGATCGCATCTCTGCAGAATCTGAACGGGTCCATCACGTTCGGCCCCGCGGTGGATTCGGGGAATTCAACGACGTGGGCCACAAGTGTCCTGGGACTCGACGGAGAAGAGCACCCGTTCAGTGGGAGCCTGATCCGCAAGGCCTTCAGGTCGCAACTGCTTCTGGCACACCCAGATCATGGCGGAGCGAAGAACGGTGCAGCGCAACGGATCCGCGAACTCGACTCCGCCCGAAGGATTCTGATTTCGGCTTTTGCGGAGTGGGCGAAGTCGGCGAACGCTTCAGAGGATGTCCCTGAAGGCTCTGCTCCTGAGGGTTCTACTCATACTTCTGGGGACCGGACGCCTGAAGGGCGAGTCTCCGGAACTTCCGGAGGCAATTGAGGTGCCGCCGCGGCGTCGCCCTCGCAAGCCTGCTGCAGTCCTGTTGTGGCCCGGAGCAGGTACGGGTCGTGAACATCCGTCCCTGGTTCACATCAGTGAGTCGATCGGGGAAGTTCCGGTGTTCCGTCTGGACTTTCCCTACCGTAGGGAAGGACGCAAGGCCCCGGATCGCGCGCCCAAGTTGATCGAGTCCATATCCGATGAAGCCACCCGAATCTCCGCAGAGTTGAATGTGCCGGCCAACAGACTCGTGCTCGGTGGGCGGTCGATGGGTGGCCGGATGTGCTCCATGGCAGTGGCAGAGGGTCTGCCGGCCGCCGGCCTGATCCTTATTGCCTATCCGCTTCACCCGCCGCGGAAGCCGGAGAAACTCCGCGTCGACCATTTGCCGGATGTCCGTGTTCCCACTCTGTGGCTGTGCGGAGACCGCGATCCTTTCGGGACTCCGCAGGAAATTGGCGCTGCCCAGGAACTCGTGGCGGGTCCGGTCACTTCACGGACCTTGCAGGGCCGCCATGATCTCAAGGGGTCAGACGACATGATGGTGCGCGAGATCAGGGACTGGCTGGGCCTTCGTCGCTGACATTCAGATCTTCGAGTTCGGCGCCGGCAGTCTCCGGCAAGAAGAAGCTGATGAGCATCGCAAGCACCGGAGCCAGGGCAATCAACGCAAAGGTCGAGCCGTAGCCGATGCGGTCCGCCAGGTTGCCTGCGATGAGCAGCCCGGCCACCGACCCGACGGTGGCCACCGCGGCGAGGACTCCCCGCGCCGTTCCGCGGCGAGCGGTGGGAAACAACTCGGGAGCCAGGACCCCGAGTGCAGGCACCGACAGCGCCCCGAGAGTTGCCCACAATGTGGCCGACAGCCACATCCCGGCCCCCGACAACATGTAGAAGGCACCCCCGAACACTCCCATTGACAACAGGCCGACTGCCAGAACCCCCCGTCTGCCCCGGCGGTCGGCCCAGCGTCCACCCAGAAGGATCCCGAACAGTCCCGGTATGGCCGTAACCACGATGAAGATGCTGATGTTGGCGCCGTCGAACCCGCGATCGGAATGCAGATAATCATTTTGCAGCTGCGACGAAGGTGCCACGAAGAAGTTCACCGCGAAGAACAGGAACCCCAACAGAAGGAGCCGGTTCAGCCGAGCCTTCTGTCGAGGAGCACCTTCGTGAATGGCCTTCGCAGAGCTCTGGAAACGGTTGCTCTCGGGTAACCATCTGGCAGACAGGGCAATCAGGGGGATTGCGAGCGCGGCGGAGGCGAAAACCCATCTCCATCCACTCGGACTGGTATCGGCGAGCGGCAACAGGATGATGATCATGCCGGCTCCGAGGCCATACGACAGAGCACCCAGGCCTTGAGCCGCGGCGCGGCTTCCGGCGGGGATCTCCTCCACGCTGATCGTGTCAGCGGACAACATGGCCACGATGGCCAGGTTGCGGGACAGAGCCTGGGTGGCGGCCAGCACCACAAGTGAAGGTGACAGGGCGCTCAATACCGTCAGCACCGCCGCCGCGGAGGCGGACCAGAGCGCGACCCGACGCCGGCCGATGCGATCCGCGAGCGCCATCACCGCGATCGTTATCACGGCCCCGAGGCGGGCTGCGATCAACACCGCCGACTGTTCGCTGGCTGATCCTGTGCCGAGGTCATCCGCAGCAAATGTCAGCGTGTTGGTGAGCACGGCAGCCAACATTCCCCCGATCACATGAAACAGTGCCATCACTGCCAACACAGAGGACTGGCGCGGATTGAGCCGGTCGGGAAGTGACCACCAAGGGTGTTTGTGGGGCCCCGGATCCTTGTGCAGGGCCCGCTTCATCAAGGGATAATAGAGAGGAGCAAATACCGGAATCGCCGGCCAGAAGCGCACGAACTCCTGGACATGGATTCGTTTCGCGTCGATCCGCTGCCAGGTGACCAGGCGTTCGTATCGGCTGAAGGGACCGTCCGCAGCGGCAAAGTTGGCCGCGCCTGTGTCGGGAATTGGGCCTGTGTCCAAAAGGGGCCCCTTGTCCCGTACGGGGCCTTCATCGGCGAGCGGGGAACTGAGGTCACTCCCGATGGGCTCATCATTCGTCATGGCCCGCGCCCGGGGAATCTCCATCTCCTCGAGCACGAGATTGTTGTCCCGCGGAATCAGTCGAGACCGAAGGTCAGCCTCGATGAGTTCAAGATCCACTCTGGCCCCCAACGGCCCGGTACCGGTACTTCCGTGGTGGCCGCTCCATCAGTGTGAGGTGGCATCATAGGGTTGGCACTCGGTGATGCTCCATACTGGATGATCGTGAGTCGATATGTCGTCCGCCGCAGTGGCCCGCTCCAAGGCGGGGTAACCATCAGTGGAGCCAAGAACTCCGCGTTGAAACTCATGGCTGCCACCGTGCTCACCGAGGGCAGGCATCGCCTGAGGAACGTCCCCGAAATTGTCGACGTGGATCTGATGGGTGGAGTTCTCGAAGCCATCGGCCTGAATATTGAACGAGGCCACGATGACACGGGAGTCGCCTACCTGGATGTCACCAGGGGGCCCGAGGTGACTCCGGTTGCGCCCTACGAACTCGTTGAGAAGATGAGGGCGTCAACGGCTGTCATGGGACCATTGCTCGCGGCAGTGGGTGAAGCACGTGTGGCCATGCCCGGCGGTGACGACTTCGGCACCAGACCAATAGACATGCACCTGCAGGGTCTGGAAGCCCTGGGAGTGCATTTCGAACTCTCACACGGGATCATCAATGCCCACACCGACGCCTTGGTGGGCGCGGAGGTGGTTCTTGACTACCCGAGTGTCGGAGCCACCGAGAACCTCATGATGGCTGCGGCGCTGGCCGATGGCCGAACAGTTGTGTCCAACGCCGCCCGGGAACCGGAGATAGCGGATCTGGCGGCCTTCCTGAATCGGATGGGGGGACAGGTGATCGGAGCCGGATCGCCCACCATCGAGATCGAAGGGGTACAGCAGTTGAGGGCTGTGGAACACACCGTGGTTCCCGATCGTCTGGAGGTTGCCACCTATCTGGCTGCGGTCGGAGTTGCCGGCGGTGAGGTCACGATGCACAACACCCGCGTGGACCATCTCGAGTTGCTGGTGGAGAAGATGGGGGCGATGGGGCTGCGGATCTCCCCTCAGGATGAGGGGATGTGGGTGATGCGAACGGACAGGCTCCGGCCGGTCAACGTGGCGACGTTGCCGTACCCCGGACTCGCCACAGACTTCCTTCCCCTTTTGGTGGCTCTTCTGAGCTACGCGGACGGCACCAGCTATGCAACCGAGAACGTATTTGCCGGTCGTTTCGGTTATGTGGGAGAGCTCACCCGCATGGGTGCCAAGATCCGTATCGAGGACCATCATCTGGTGATCGACGGGCAGCCACGGCTGTCAGCGGCGCCGGTAAGGGCTCTGGATATTCGTGCGGGTGCTGCAATGGTGGTGGCAGCCTTGGGAGCCGATGGAGAGACCGTGATTGCCGACGGTGAGCATATCGACCGTGGTTATGAGGATCTGGCCGGAAAAATGCAGGGGATCGGCGCCGATGTGACACGGTACGAAGATTGATCCTCCAGGGAGGTCGGCGCTGGCGAGTGCGTCAGGCCATGTCAGTCAAGGGACTCAGATTTCTCTGGGTTCCTTGTGATCCTCTGGCTCACCGATCTTGTCGGCCCGCTTGCTGGCGACCTTTAGCAGCAGAGCGAAGATCACCACCGGGACCGCGACCATCAGGAACTCGTCCCATCCGCCGTCATGGCCGAGTATCCCAGCACCTTCGAGGTTCAGGATCATCTCAGGGAGTAATGACGTCACGAACAACGAGAATACAACCGACTGTGGGAACATACCCAGCAGTCGTATCGTTGTGTCCCCATGGAGCGCTGAGGAGCCAGCCGGAGGAGACGAGTCGAGTATCGGCCACAGCGGGTGAACTGGCACAACAGAAGGAATCAGCGTTCGGGGAGCTCCAACGCCCGCAAGGCGCAGGCTCCACCAGTTTTGGGGCTTGAACAACAAGCTCGAGTAACAAGGTCCAGTGACAAACAGAGGTCCAGTGACAAACAGATCAGTGGCAGAGGGAACAGATGGAACCGGAAGTCGAAAGTGTCATCGAGATAATCAGGCCTGCGATTCAGGCCGACGGCGGCGACATCGACCTGATCGACATCGATCGGGAAAGTGGTGTGGTCACCGTTGAATTGACGGGCGCCTGCGTCAGTTGCCCAGCCTCCACCGTGACCATGAAAGCCGGTATCGAGCGGATCATGAAGGATCGAATCGACTGGGTCACAGCTGTGGTTCAGCCAGACGATGACATGGAACTGGGTACGGCGGTGACGCTCTGAGCGACTCATCCCGCAAGGGTGGCGATCCGGACCTGCTGCTGGATCGGGCCCGGGGCGGTGACCGAGGCGCCCTCGCCCGACTTCTTTCCATGGTGGAGCGGGGCGGACCCCATACCCGTGCAGTGGCGGGGGTGACCTACCGCGCAGGTCGTGGTGCGCACGTGATCGGGATCACGGGAGCCCCGGGTGCCGGAAAATCCACGCTGACCACCGCACTATGCCGGTCCTGGGTCGAGCTGGGTCAGTCCGTTGGCATTCTGGCAATCGATCCGTCATCTCCATTCAGCGGTGGGGCAATTCTGGGCGACCGAGTCCGGATGTCCGAGCATGATCTGGCCAACGAGGTGTTCATTCGCTCCATGGCGACTCGAGGTCACCTCGGCGGTCTTTCGCTTGCTGCCCCCGAAGCAGCCAGAGTTCTCGATGCAGCAGGCTTTGATCCGGTTGTCATCGAAACCGTTGGAGTCGGTCAGGTTGAGGTGGAGATAGCAGCGAGAGCCGACACCACCGTGGTAGTGGTCAATCCCGGATGGGGTGACGCGGTGCAGGCCGCAAAAGCCGGCTTGATGGAGATCGCCGACGTGTTCGTGGTCAACAAGGCCGACCGGGAAGGAGCGGGAGAGACCGTCCGGGATCTGGAGTCACTCCTGGCGATGTCAGGTGACCGACGCTGGTTGCCCCCGGTTATTCGTTCGGTCGCAACCGATGGCATCGGCACCGACGAGCTCGTCGCGACACTGGCCGAACACAAGGAGTGGCTTGCTCGCAGCGGCGATGGCGTCGTTCGGCGAAGGCAACGTGTCGAAGAGGAGCTTCGGGCGGTCGTGACCGCACGTCTGGCAGAGCGGGCAGAAGTAGTGTGCGCGGGCGCACGCTGGGATTCTGCGGTCGAGGAGCTGTTTTCGGGACACGGTGATCCCTGGTCGTCAGCCGATGACCTGCTGCAGGTCTGACGAGAGTGGCTCAAGGACTGACCGGGGTGGAGGATCTGGCACGGCACATCGGGCTCCCCGATCACATCCATCTGCGACGTCGCCTTGATGATCCCGGATCTGCCGATTTCTTCCTTGGGCGAGATAGTCGGCGTGGGCGAACCGTGGTGATCAAAGTGGTCCGTGGCACCGAGGGCCTCGCACGCCTGCAATCGGAAGCAAGAGCACTGGCACGCGTCCGACACACTGCGGTTCCCGATCTGATAGCGGTGGGTTCGGCTGTGGATCTGGCGTGGATCATCACCGACCATGCCGATCAAGGGTCGCTTGCGGACCGTTTGGCACAGCTGGACCGTGGTCAGCCGCGCTCTGATCACAATGGGCAGGAGTTGTCGGATGCGAAACAGATGTGGCGCTGGCTGTCCGAGGTTGCGGGAGGCTTGGCGGCAGCTCATTCCGCGGGTGTTGTGCACGGTGATGTGTCGCCATCGAACATCCTTCTTCGTACCGTTGAGGGCGGCGGCGTGAATGCCTGTCTCGCCGACTTCGGATCTTCGGCGATGGTGGATGAGGCCTCCCAGCGCGGAGGTCACACGCCGAGCTTCGCGGCTCCCGAGCGAAGACGGGGAAGTGGGCCGAGCGAATCCTCGGACGTGTACGCGCTGTGTGCCACTGCACTGCATTGTCTCGAAAAGGTGGGGACTCCGATTCCGTTCGATGCACGGCGCACGCTCGGAGCGGGAGTTACCCCGCTGGTGGGCGGGCGACCTTCGCTCAGACGGGTGCAACGTTGCCTGCAGAAGGCCTCGGAGCGGGACGGTCGTTCCGGCGCCCAAGGGTAGATCGGGCCGTTCACTCGGCGCATCGTGGTTGAGCGGTTACGCTCGCTCGCCATGGGCTTTGTGACAACCGATGAGTTAGAACCCGGCTTGCATCTCCTCACCATCTCCAACGGCAAGCTGAATCCGCTTTGTGTGGATCTCCTCAATGAACTCAACGACGTGTGCAGTCAGTTGGCCACCGCCAATCCGAAGGCGGTGGTGATCACAGGTGGCGAGAAGCACTTCGCTGCCGGTGCGGACATCAGCGAATTCGCGGAGCGCGGTGGGCAAGCGCCATTTGCACTCAACGACGGCAAGACCGTGCAGAGTATCGGCGGAGCATTTCTGGATGCGCTGAATGCCGTCGCGGCCCTTCCGTGTCCCACGATCGCAGCCATCAACGGAGTTGCCCTCGGCGGCGGTTGTGAGTTGGCGCTGGCATGTGATTTGCGGGTGGCCGGTCAGAAGTCACTGCTCGGGCAGCCGGAGATTCTGCTGGGGATCATCCCCGGTGGTGGTGGAACCCAGCGACTGGCGCGTCTGGTCGGCCCGGCCAAGGCCAAGGATCTCGTGTTCTCGGGGCGCACCGTCCCGGCTGGGGAGGCACTGGAGATCGGGCTGATTGACCGCATCGCGGCCGGTGATTCGCGTGATGAGGCCCTCGAGTGGGCGAGAGTTTTCACCAAGGGACCCCGCGCCTCCACGGCTCTGGCGAAGCGGGCAATCGATTCCGGACTCTCCGGGAGCCTCGAGGACGGCCTTCTTGGCGAGCAGCGCCTGTTCGTGTCGAGCTTTTCCACAGATGATGCGGTTGCCGGCGTGTCCAGCTTTCTGGAGAACGGTCCCGGTCACGCCGAGTTCGAGTGAACCCCGGCCCAGCCCGGGTCAGGTCCTGTCTGTATCAGGCCGCCGACGCGCTGAGCGCCCTCGCCCGTTTGCGCAACACCACGAAGACGCCGCCTGCTGCCACATACACAAGCAAGGCCATGAACTGGACTGTGCGGAATCCGAAGGACATCGACAACATGGTGGTCAACACCGAACCGACCACCGAGAAGGCACCGTTGATCGCCCAGCCCCAGGCGACGTACTCGTCAGCGTGGTCGCTCATGCCGGCCACGGTGGAGAGACCAAGCGGCATGAACATTCCCAGACACAGTCCCAACGGCGCCAGAACGATCACGGTGAGAGCCACACGCATCCAGAACGGCGCATCGAGGGTGTTCTCGGTGAGAGCCGGCACCCCGAATCTGTAGGCGACCGTCAGCACTGCCAGAACACCGAGCAGTACGGCCATCAACTTGGCAGGCCTCACTCCCTTGTTGTTGGTCAGCCAGCCGGACAACCACGCACCGATTCCGGTGAACACCAGAATTGTGGCCAGCGTGACGGTCAGTGAGTACGTCGGGTAGCCCAGATACTGGGTGAACCGCTGGATCATTGTGATCTCGAACAACATGAATCCGAGGCCCAGGGCAGCGAAATAGACCGCACTCAGGCCCTTTGCCGGGAGCTGCTTCCACTCCTTGCGAATCATCACGAACGGCAGCAACAGGAACAGCGCGGCGAAGAAGGCAGCAATTCCCAGCAGCAGCAGCAGAACACGTTCGCCTATGGAGTCCTCGAGATCCACCGCCGAGGCCGGCTGGTTGATCTCGCTGATCACATCCGTGAACGGGGTGAAATGCCAGAAGAACGGGCCGTCGTCGGTGATGGCACCTACCTCGTAGGGATAGTCCGCCAGCAGTGTTTCGGAGCTGGTTCCCGGACCCAGAGCGGCAACCTGCGCAACGAGTGAATCTGATGACTCAATGCCGGGGGCATAGATCAGCTCGGCGGGTTCCACATTTGGGATCACCTCCACCAGGCGATTGACCTCATCCGGTGTGAACGGGGTCCGCTTGACGATGAAGGTGGAGAGACCGCCGGAAAGCGGATCGCTTGATCGAGCCACTGCGATGTGTTGCGAAGGGTCGTCCACTCCCATTTCTTCGAGCGCTTCCCTGGCGGTGTTCACATAACGAAGTGCCCTGTTTGGTTTGTTGGCGAAATCCACTTCGCCGAACTGTGCAACCACGAGGCCGTCCTCGCTCAGGTGTCCCAGGCTCTCCTCGATCATCTGGGCGGTGTAGAGGTAGCTCTCGGAGAGAACAAAGGCTCCCGCCGAAGCGGCGTTGTTGGCCGCATAACTGTCCGGGGCGACGAACCAGATCAGGTCGAAGTCCTCTGCGGAGCGAGCCAGGAAGGTGCGTCCATCTCCCTGGGTGAGGTTCACCGCCTGGTTTTCGGCGAGATTGCCCGTGTAGTCGGCGAACTGTTCGGAGACGAGGTCAACGGTGACCGGATTCAGTTCGACTGCTTCGATTTGTTCGGTTTCGAAAAAGAGTGAGGTCTGGATTTCGTTTCCGCCCGCCGAGCCGATGATCAACTCTCGTCGGGCCGGTTCTCCAAGCACGGCGAACGGCCATGCACGCGGATCGTTCTCGAACTCGGTCAGGTTCTCTGTGTTTCCGTCCCACTCGTGCAGAGCCGATCCCCAGGAGCCGTCGTGAGACAGGAGCTTCGAGTTGTACTCCTGTGGAAGTGGATCCACATCCACCCGGAACACCGGACCCCAGTCGCTTGCATCAAACCCTTCCGCAGGAGGACTGATCTTGTGTTTCTCCACCTTCACGTCGGGAAGTGAACTGTTGAACACCAGCATCGCCAGACAGACGGCTGCAACGGCGACCGCTGCGACACGCTCCGTTGTGCTGACCTGGCCCAGGGTGGGAGCGGGTGTGTCCGATCCAGCGGCTGACTCCTGTTGTGAACCAACCTTCAGGTAGGCGGCGGCCGCGCCGAGTCCAGCCAGCAGGAGCGCACTCAGTGCGATCACCCCGGGAGGTGTTATCCAGCTGATGAGGTAAACGACGACCGCGGCGGCAAGACCCGCCCCGACGAGGTCGGCGAAGTACAGCTTCGACAGTGACTTGCCTCCTCTTCCGAGCAGCGTGGCGATGAGTACGCCGATTGACACGAACGTGATGAAAAGCGCCACACATATGATCAGCAGTGCGCCAAAGTTCGCGAAGGAGTCCCTCGATCCGTAGTCCCAGAGCACGGCTGTGTCGATGGGCCACTGCGACACAACCGCATACCCGATCACCACGCTGAGTGCTCCGAGGATTGAGGTCCACCCGAGGATTGTCCGGGTTGCCGCACCTCTGATTCGGGGTGACACGACAACGAAGGTGGCTCCGGTGCCTATGCCCAGCAGTGCCAGACCGATCACCAGATATGTGTAGTAGTACCACAGTTTGTAGGAGACGATTCGGGTGTAGGAGACCTCCAGGAGCAAGCCCGCAGCACTGACGATGAAGATCGCCCAGAGTTGCCACCGCATCGACACTGTTTCGTCAGTTTGCCCTTCGGCGGCGGCATTGGCGACTGATTCGCCCGCATCCGCGGCCGACTGGTCTGGATCCGCAGATGAGTCGTCAGTATCCGTTGCTGGCCCCTCACTGAACTTGTCGACCTGCATCCCGTCTCCCATCCGCTACTCATCCATTAGGTGCCCGGGCAGCGAGTCGAACACTAGCGCGCAGGTGCCAAAAACCGGGCTTCATCGGCGAAGGTCGCCGCCGCCATGTTCGTCCGGACAACCGGAGTTGCAGGGTGTTCCCTCCAGACGGTGCAGCGTCACTGGGCCTGGATCTCAGGTGGCCCAGGCCACGTTGCCGAAATCCACGGCATTGGTGATCAACCGATGCCGTGGCACCACCCGCACGGTCACTCCCATGCGGCCGGCAGAATCCAGTTGTGCGTGGGCCCCGTAGCGATGGTGATCGTCATCCACCATGCCCCCGGGAGTCATCGATATCTGCGTGACCCGTGTGATCTCGCCGGACTGGCCGACCGGTCCGGTGAGAAGCTGCACCTCCACGTCGGACTCGTCCAGATCACCGAGGCAAACCACTGCCTGTACTTCTCGGCTGGATCCGAGGTCACCCACAGCCTCGTCAGTGTTGACCGAGTCCACGTGGACCCGGTGCCAGGATTCGTCGAGCCTGCGCGCGTAGTCAGCGAGGTCTCTGGCCCCGCCCCAGTTGTGAGCTGACAAGTTCTCCGCGGAGCGGGCGGCAGGCAGATACAGATGTTCCACATAATCGCGTACCATTCGGTGAGCCCCGACGAACCCGCCAATCGTCCGCATCGATTCCTTGACCCTTGTCATCCAGCGATGGGGAATACCGGCATTGTCCCGGTCATGGAACTCGGGGACAAGCTTGGTTTCCAGCAGTTCGTAAAGGCTGTTTGCCTCGAGCTCGATTCGACGATGGTCATCGAGTCCCATGGCCGAGGAGATTCCCCAACCGTTGGCGATTCCGATGGGTGAGTCGCTTCCTGCCACGAAGCACTCGGACCACCAGCCGTCGAGAATCGAACAGTGGAGTCCACCGTTCAGCACCGATTTCATGCCACTGGTGCCGGATGCCTCCATCGGCCGTATCGGGGTGTTGAGCCAAACGTCGGCTCCCTGCACCAGTGATCGAGCCAATGCCATGTCGTAGTCCTCCACGAACGCGATGCGACCCCGAACGGCGGGATCCTGAGCGAAGGTGACGAGTTGCCTTATGAGTTCCTTGCCCTCATCGTCGGCTGGGTGAGCCTTGCCGGCGAATATGAACTGGATCGGTCTCTCCGAATCCCACAACAGGGCCCGCAGCCGGTCGGGCTGGCTGAGAAGTAGTGCCGCACGTTTGTAGGTGGCCATCCGGCGGGCGAAGCAGATCGTGAGGGCATCCGGATCAAACGCCGTGTCAATCCACTCAACCTCTGACGGAGATTTCCCGGCGGTGATCGCAGAGGCCCTCAACCGGTTTCTGATCACCTCCACCATGCGCTCCCTGGCGGCCGAGCGCGCCGCCCAGAGGGTGGTGTCTGCGATGTCGCTGACCTCACCCCAACCGTCAATCGGCCGAGTGGCCCAATCCGGACCGATCGAGTCCACCAGAATTGTGTCGATCTCGCGAGACACCCAGGTGGGACCGTGGACACCGTTGGTGATGTGGCTGATCGGGGTTTCGGACTCGGGAATCCCGGGCCAGAGGTCCGCGAACATCTGCCGGCTCACCTCGCCGTGCAGGTCGGATACGCCATTGCGCAGTGATGCGAGGCGCATGCCCATCACGGCCATGTTGAAACTGGCATCGGCGTCTTCTCCGGGGCGATGGCCCAGTTCCATCAGCCGGTCCATGGACACTCCGCATTCGTGTGCCCAGCCACCGAAGTACCGCTCCATGAGGTCACGGGGAAACTGGTCGATTCCCGCGGGCACAGGCGTGTGGGTGGTGAACACCGCACCGGCACGCACTGCGTGCAGTGCATCATCGAAACCAAGTCCGTCGCGCTCCATCAACACCCGGATTCGTTCCAGACCCAGGAACCCGGCGTGGCCCTCGTTGGTGTGGAACACCGATGTCGGTTCACCAACTTCGTCAAGTGCGCGGACACCACCGATACCGAGCAGCATCTCCTGGCGGAGCCGGTGTTCCATGTCCCCGCCGTACAGGCGATCGGTGATTCCCTTGAGGTGATCCGGATTCTCATCGAGGTCGGTGTCGAGAAGATACAAAGTGACTCTGCCGACCTCGGCTCGCCAGATCTGTGCCACAAGGCGCTCGCCCGCCATGTCGAGCTCCACCCGATGCTCAGCGCAGAGCTCCAGCGCGAGCGCGTAGGGATCAAGATTGGGAAACCGTTCCTGCTGCCAGCCATCGACGCTCAGGGATTGGCGAAAATACCCATGACGATAGAAAAGGCCGATGCCCACGAGCGGAACGCCCAGATCCGAGGCGGACTTGAGATGGTCGCCGGCCAGAACACCGAGACCTCCGGAATACTGCGGAAGAGCCTCGGAAATCCCGAACTCCGGTGAAAAGTAGGCAATCTGAGTGTGTTCGAGCGCTGCAGTACGGTCCTGCTCGGCTGTTCGTGCCCGGTCTGGCGTTTGCGACAGTGCCTGGTACCAGCGGGGAGCTGACAGATAGCGCTCGAGATCCTCCTTGACGTCCCCAAGACGTTGGAGGAATTGATGGTCCTCTGCCAGATTCTGAAGTCTCGATGGAGTGACTTCGGCAAGGACTCTCCGGGGATCGTGGCGCCACTCGTCCCAATGGTCGGGTTCGATCGAGGCGAACAGGTCCTGCGTCGGTCGATCCCATGACCAGCGAAGGTTCTGGGCGAGTCCGTCGAGCGCCGACAGCGCTCCTGGAAGATCGGGACGGACTGTGAAGTAACGCTTGGCCTTCATCGGGGACAGGCTAACTGCAGACACAGGGTCACACGTCTGGACCCAGGGTTACATGTTTGGGTGCGAGCGGGAGATCGTGATGATCGCCGGTTTCCCAGCAGCCTCTCAGGAATGGGGATTTTCAACAGTGCGCGCGATGGGTGGTGTGCGCCTTTGCTCAGTAATCTTGTCCTGCGATGCACTCAGCAGACTCCAGCTCCGGTCATTCATCAACCACTGGCCCGGCCCGCAAGGTTCTGGCGGCCTTCTTGGTGCTTGTGCTGGTATCGGTGCTGATGAGCGCCACTGCCAAGGCCCAAATCGATTCGGTCGAGGATGAGGGCACCTCGCAGGACGAGGAGCCGGCGCAACCGGAAGATCCACGACGTCGGTCCGGCGATCCCACATCCCTTCCCCAGGGTCAGGTCGCATACGTCACCGCAGACGGCACAGTTCGTGTGGGCTTGGGGGAGGCAGCCCCGCGCGAGGTCGGCCAGGGCGCGGCCATCGGAGCCAACAACCAGGGCGCGGTGGCCATATCTCCAACAGCTGACGTGGTGGCATACGTTGCCGAAGGCGGCGTGCTCGTGTTCGTCCCGATTGCCGGCGGCGATGTGAAGCATGTGGCCAGTGACGTTTCGCTGGAGGCGCTGGGGAGCGAGCCGATCCTCGCGTGGAACGCAACCGGAGACCGTTTGGCGTATGTGGCCGATGGAACCCAGGAGCAGGTCGTCCCACGCGGTGGTCATCCAAGAAAACTGCAGGATCCGCTCTCCACTCCCATTCCACTGCCCGATGCTGGAATTGGCACCGTCATCAGAGTGGTGGACAAGCAGGGGTCCGAGGTCGCCCACATCGGAGATCCATCTCAGAGGTGGATGATCGGAGTGCACTGGTCTCCAGCCGACCCGATCATGTTGGTTGAATCGGTGGTCCCGGGTACCGATGATCGGTACACACTCGCCGCCGCGGCGGACGACTCAGTCAGAGTCTCCCCGACGCCTCTGTCGGCTGACCAACCCGAATTCGCGCCAGATGGATCATTCATGGTGACTGTTGGTCCGGCGAAAGGACGCCAGGAGTTGCTTCGAGTGGCCATGGACACACTTGCTCGGGACGCCCTGGTGCTGGAAGACCGCATCTGCCGACCCTCGGTTTCCCCGGACGCCACCCGCATCGCCTACGGAGCGGGAGAGGACTGCAACAAGTTGATGCTGGTTTCCTCTCGAGGCGGTCAGGCGTTCGACGTGACTCCGATTGATGCCCCGGACACACTCAACTTTGATGCCGGCGGACCGTCATGGACTGCCGACGGCAAATTCATCACTTGGGCCGGGTGTCTGCAAGAGGCAGGCGAGATCGACTGTAGCGGGCCGACCCAGTTCCTCGAGCCAGACAGCGGTCGACTGATTGACGGGCCCGAGGCGGTGACGATCGAGCCCATTCGGCGTGCGCTCGTGCAAGACGTGTGGCTCGACATCGACCTGCGTGGACCATTGGAGTTCCGTCACTCGTTCCTGATCAACCCCGAGACCCAGGCCGGTCTGACTGAAGGCGAGGAAGATGGGGGATACATCACCGCTGAGATGACGGATGGTGCCGTTAGTCTGGGGATGCAACTGACCGCAGATCCCGAGAGTCCCTTCCTTACCGGCACCTTGGCACTCAAGGATCCCGAAACCGGAATCGATCGCACCTTCTTCGTGCTCGGACGAGCCACGCTGTTGGGCGTGAGGGTGTTCTCGATCACAGGGGTCTGGTACTCCAGCGATGAGCTTCCCTTCGCCACCGGAGAATTCAACCTCGCGGTCAGGCGGCGGTGAGCCCAGTCCCGCCGGGAACTCCTCAACGGCTCGAGATCCGTGATCTGGAGCCTCAACTCGCGTCAGGCAGACCCACAAAGACCATTGCCGGAGATCGGATCATGGTGAGTGCGACCGTCGTGTCCGAGTGGCGCGGACCGCTGCACGCAGAACTCCAGTTCCGCCGTGAATCAGACACCCAATGGCAGACCACGGAGATGGCCCACGCCGGAGACTCCCGGTATGAGGGAATCTTCACGGCCGGGCGTATTGGACTCCATGAGTTCCGCGTGCTGGCGTTTGCCGATTCGTACGGTGCATGGGCGCGTGATCTCGTAGTCCGTGCGGAGGCCGGACAGACGCTGGATGTGCATTTCCGCGACGGTGCGTCCGTGATAGAAGGACTGCTCGGGTATGCGCCGGCAGCGGATCAGCTGCGGTTGGTTGAAGCCATCAATGGCCTCAGGGACAGTCGCTGTAGCGATTCCGTTCGTCTGACCGCCGGACTGGACGATGCAGTGGCCGCAGCACTTTCGGGCGTTGTGGATCCCGGCGGAGCTGCCATCAGCTCACATGTGGCCGTCCGCTGTGAGAGGGAGCGTGCCGTTCGGGGTTCCTGGTATGAGATGTTTCCCCGGACATACGGTGGATTCGCCGAGGGATCGCAACTCTGGGATCGTATGAGTGTTGTGGCCAACTCCGGCTTCGACGTTGTCTATTTCCCACCGATCCATCCCATCGGGCGCACCAACCGCAAAGGGCCGGGCAACTCCCTCGTTGCCGATCCCGGGGATCCCGGTTGTCCGTGGGCCATCGGTGACCCTTCCGGCGGCCACGACTCGATCCACGCGGACTTGGGCACGCTCGACGAATTCGACCGTTTTGTTGCCGGAGCCGCGGAGATGGGAGTGGAGGTCGCTCTGGACTTTGCGCTTCAGTGCAGTCCCGACCATCCCTGGGTCACAGAACACCCGGAGTGGTTCATCAGGCGTTCAGACGACTCCATTCAGTTCGCCGAAAATCCGCCAAAGGCCTACGAGGACATCTACCCGTTGAATTTCTGGCCGGAGTCCACCAGCACCAGGGAGTCCCTCTGGAACGCGTGTGCGGACATTCTCGAGTTCTGGATCGGCCACTCGATCAGGTTGTTCCGGGTTGACAATCCGCACACGAAACCAGTTGCGTTCTGGGAGTGGCTGATTCCGACTATTCAGCAGCGGCACCCAGAGGTGGTCTTCCTCGCCGAGGCATTCACCGGACCAGCCATGATGCACACACTGGCAGAGGTGGGATTTTCTCAGAGTTACACCTATTTCACCTGGCGGGAGAATGCCGACGAACTGCGTGAATATGCCGAAGAGCTGGCTCACGGTGGAATGTCCGGCACCTTCAGGCCCAACCTCTGGCCCAATACACCGGATATTCTCAACGGTCCTCTGCGGAACGGCACCGAAGCAGATTTCATGAGCCGAGCCCTGCTGGCGGCCACGTTGTCACCGTCGTGGGGAATCTACTCGGGCTACGAACTGTGCGAGAACGAACCCGCCTCGCCCGACAACACCGAGTACCGCCACTCCGAGAAGTACGAGGTCAGGCATCGGGACCATGTTGGCGAGACCCCACTCATGGAGTGGCTCGCCCGCCTGAACCGCATCCGCAGCGACCATGAGAGCATGCACCGCCTGCGCCGGCTCCGGTTCCATTGGGCGGATGATCCCAACGTCCTGGCCTATTCGTATTTCCTTGCCGAAGAGATCTCCCCCAGCGGCGCTGCGGACTGCGTCCTGGTGATTGCGAACACAAAACCCAACCTGGTGATCGAAACCACGGTTCATCTGAACCTGTCAGATCTCGGAATCGCGCAGGGATCTCGATTTCGGGTTGTGGACGAACTCAGTGGACACGAATGGGTATGGGACGGACCGTCGAACTACGTGAAGCTCGATCCCGCCGAAAGCATTGGTCACGTATTCGCGATCTCCGGCGACTGACCCACCAGTAGGATCGCGGCCGTGATCCAGATGCCGGGGACCGGACCCATCAACTCCGAAGATCCGCACTGGTACCGCTCCGCGATGATCTACGAGGTTCTGATCCGCGGTTTCTACGACTCCACCGGCGACGGTGTCGGCGACATTCGCGGGCTCACGAGCAAACTCGACTACCTGGAGTGGCTGGGTGTCGATTGCCTCTGGTTGCTCCCGTTCTACCCGTCGCCCATGCGCGATGGTGGATACGACATCGCGGATTTCTACGGCGTGCATCCCGACTTCGGCAACACCGATGACGCGGTGGAGCTGATCGAAGAAGCGCATCGACGCGGCATCAGGGTGATCGCCGACATGGTGATGAATCACACCTCCGACCAGAACCCCTGGTTTCTGGAGTCGAGGCAGAATCGCACGAATCCCAAGGCGGACTGGTACGTGTGGACCGACGATGACACCCAGTGGGAAGACATCCGGGTGATCTTCTGTGACAGCGAACCGTCCAACTGGACCTGGGATCCCCAGCGCCAGCAGTACTACTGGCATCGGTTCTTCCATCATCAGCCTGATCTGAACTACCGCAACCCCGAGGTCCAACAGGCGATGATCGACGTGGTCATGTACTGGCTGGCTCTCGGGCTTGACGGATTTCGTCTCGATGCCATTCCGTACCTGTTCGAGGAGGAAGGCGGTCAGGGCGAGAACCTGCCGGAAACCCATGAGTTCCTGCGTCGGTTGCGGAGTGAGATCGATGCCAAGTATCCCGGCAGGGTCCTGCTGGCCGAGGCCAACCAGTGGCCTCAGGACGTCGTGTCGTATTTTGGCGACGGCGACGAGTGTCACATGTGTTTCCATTTCCCCCTGATGCCGCGAATGTTCGTATCACTACGTCGGGAGGAAGCCACACCCGTGGCGGAGATCCTCTCCCAGATTCCGAAGCTTCCCGACGGAGGCCAGTGGGGGCTGTTCCTGCGCAATCACGACGAATTGACCCTCGAAATGGTCACTGAGGACGATCGCGACTACATGTACGAGGAGTACGCCAAGGATCCCCGGATGCGGCGCAATGTGGGCATCAGTCGCCGATTGTTCCCGCTGATCGACAATGACCGCAGGCAGGCTGAATTGCTCCATTCGCTGTTGTTCAGCCTGCCCGGGACTCCGATCCTGTATTACGGCGACGAGATCGGCATGGGAGACAACATCTACCTCGGTGACCGTGATGCCGTGCGTACACCGATGCAGTGGAATCCGGACCGCAACGGCGGGTTTTCCACGGCCGATTTTGCTGGATTGTATCTGCCCCCGCTGATGGACCCGATCCACGGATTCGCCACCAAGAATGTTGAAGCCGAAAGACGGGACAACGCGTCTTTCCTGAATTGGCTCCGCAACGTGATCCACGTGCGTCGGCAGCATCCCGTCTTCGGTCTCGGCGGCTTCGAGATTCTGGAGGTTTCAACTCCGTCGGTCTTCGCCTATCTGCGCACACCTCACGGCACGGGTGAACCCTACGTACTGTGTGTCACCAACTTCTCATCGAAGCCGCAACCAGCGGAGCTGTATCTTCAACACCACGCCGGCAAGACACCGGTGGAGATGCTCGGAGGAGTTACGTTCCCTAAGATCGGTGAGTTGCCGTACTTCGTGACCTTGGCTCCATTCGGATTCATGTGGTTCGAGCTGTTCGAATATTGATCGTCCGCGGAGGCGGACGGTACGACCTGGAGGGCTGAGAAGTCGATCCCGCTGTTTTCTCCAATGAGCTGAGCGTCTTGCTGGCACCGTTTCTGGCCGCCCAACGCTGGTATTGCGCTGTGCGGGAACCGGAAGTGAGAATTCGCCGCGTGGACACGCTCGTGGATGGCTGGCCAACCCTGCTGTGGGTCCTCGCAGAGGTCAGGGGAGATCGGGGTCACGGCGATCCGAAGCTGTATCAGGTGATTCTTGGCGCTACCGAGGAGGAGCCGGGGGATCTGCCACCATCAGCGCTTCTGGGCCCGCTTCCAACTCCGCGGGGTGACGCCTGGATCTTTGATGCGTTGGCGGATTCCGAGCTGGCCCACATGTTCTGTGCCTTGATCGCCCCCGACGTGGGCGCCCACAACATTCGCTTGGAGACCGGCGAACAGTCCAATACATCGCTTGTTCTGGACGATACCCACATCGTGAAGGTGTTCCGACAGATTCATCAGGGCCCCAACCCGGATGTTGAGGTAACCGAAGCCCTTGGCAAGGTTGGGTACACGTCGGTTTCCGTGCCGTACCGGGTGTGGCGGCGCGGCGGAACCGATCTGGCCGTGGTTCGCAGATACC
Organism: Microthrixaceae bacterium; assembly: GCA_020027475.1. GTDB lineage: Bacteria > Actinomycetota > Acidimicrobiia > Acidimicrobiales > Microtrichaceae > JAHRAZ01. The sequence goes on along the minus strand of JAHRAZ010000103.1, from coordinate 55,950 downwards.
GATCCTCACAAGGGGTAGGACAGGACCTCGCAATGGACTCACTGCGGGAACTGTTCAATCTTCAGCGGCTGCCACGGGAGTGCAAGCTCGATTTCGTGGAGGAATCACGTGGCATGGGGGCTGAGGTTGCCGCAATGCACGTGGCCCTGGCAGAGGCGTTCGGCGTGGAGGACCCAAGTGGCTCTAACTGGGCGGGAGACATGGTGGCCAATCTCCGCCGGGTGACCGGAAACCGTCTTGACACCGCGAGAATCGAAGGTGTCTACCGGCGTCTCGAGATGGCGGAGGATCTCGGTGGGGCGATACGAATTCACGGTGACCTGCATCTGGGGCAGGTTCTCGGAATCAAGCGGGGATGGATCATCCTCGACTTCGAGGGGGAACCCGAGCGACCCGTCGAGGAACGCCGGCACATGTACTCACCCTTGCGCGACGTGGCAGGCATGACCCGGTCGTTTCACTACGCGGCCGGATTGGCTCTGCGTGAAGTTGCTGTTCCCGATGCAAACACACGTCTTCTCGCCGACTCCTGGACCGCCCGAAACGTCAACGCCTTCCTGTCCGGGTATGCCGAAGTCGACGAGGTCCACAAGCTCCTTCCTCGCGGTCGGTCCAGTCGCGACGCCCTTCTGACGGTGTTCGAACTGGACAAGGCTGTCTATGAGGTGGTCTACGAGCAGGCCCATCGACCCGAGATGGTGGATATGCCGTTCGAGTCGATCGACAGGTTGTTGGAAGGTAGCGGTGCCCAGTCTCCCGAGGGTGACTTCGGGCCTCCTGACAGTGAAACCTGAGCACCCGGCCGATGCCGCCGATGAGTTCATCAGGGGATCTCTCCGACTTCCATTGCGGGATTGAACGTCGCCTGTGGCAGTTGCTCGGCGCGCATCCCGCGGATGATGGCGCCAGATTCTCGGTTTGGGCACCGCGTGCAGATTCTGTTGGTGTTGCGGGCGACTGGAACGATTGGCTGACCCAGCAGCTGGAACCTGATCTCCGGGGAGTGTGGAGAGGCTGGATCCCCGGTGCAGAGCCGGGCAATCGCTACCGATTTGAAGTGGTGGGCGCCTCCGGTTCAGGCCTCAAGGCTGATCCCATGGCCCGTCGGGCCGACCAGCTCCCCTCCACGGTGTCGATCGTCGAACATTCCGGGTTCGAGTGGACTGAATCCCCGCGTGAGTGGGCCGAGAGACGTCACGCCATGTCGGATGGCCGCCTCTCGGTGTACGAGGTTCACCTTGGTTCCTGGCGGCGTCACGCTGATGGTCGCCCATATTCGGCGGCAGAACTGGCTTCGGTTCTTCCGGCGTGGGTGGCCGGACTCGGTTTCACCCACGTTGAACTCATGCCGGTGACCGCTCACCCGTTTGGAGGTTCCTGGGGTTATCAGGTGACGGGTTACTTCGCTCCGGACCCGCGATTGGGCAAGCCGGATGATCTGCGAATGCTCATTGAAGCGTTTCACTCGGCGGGCATCGGGGTGATCCTGGACTGGGTCCCGGCGCACTTCCCAGCGGATGATTTCGCATTGGCTGACTTCGACGGAGCGGCTCTGTATGAGCATCCGGATCCTCGCCGGGGAATCCATGCCGACTGGGACACGTTGGTTTTCGACTACGCCCGCCCGGAGGTCCGGAGTTTCCTGCTTTCGAGTGCGTTCCTGTGGCTGGAGGAATTCAGGGCTGACGGCCTCCGCGTCGATGCGGTGGCGTCGATGCTCTACCGCGATTACTCCCGAATCGACCGGGATTGGCTCCCACATCCCGAAGGTGGTCAACGAGATCTCGATGCCGTGTCGCTTCTTCGCGAACTCAACATCGCGGTCGGCGAGGAGTTCCCCGGCGCCTTGATGATCGCAGAGGAATCAACAACGTGGCCAGGGGTCACCACCGCGGTCAATCAGGGTGGATTGGGATTCACCCACAAGTGGAACCTGGGATGGATGAACGACACGTTGTCCTATGTGTCCGCACCTCTGGCGAATCGCAGACAGGAACACGAACGACTCGTGAAACCCAGCACATACTCCGACGCGGAGCGCTGGATCCTTCCTTTGGGTCATGACGAGGTGGTGCACCTCAAGGGGTCGTTGCTGGCCAAGGGTCCCGGTGATGAGGCGCAGCGACTGAGTTCTCTGCGGGCCCTGCTGGCGTGGCAGTGGTGTCATCCGGGGGACCAGTTGTTGTTCATGGGCGCAGAGATGGCGCAACCTTCCGAGTGGGATCACGATGCTGAACTTCCGTGGCCGCTGGTTGAGGACCATCCCGGTGCCGGGATGGTCGCGCTTGTTTCAGAGCTGAATCGGATGCAGAAGTACTTGGTTTCCCTGTGGTCTGTGGATGCGGGCGGATTCACCTGGCTGGAATCCGGGGACCGCGCCGGCAACGTCTTCGCATTCTCGAGAAACGTAGGGGGTTCTGGGGTGTCTGATGGATTCGAGGCCGGCGAAACAGCCATTGGAGGTGAGGATCCCGTGATTGTGGCAGCCAACTTCTCTACCCGCAGCAGGTATGGCTATCGGGTTGGTGTGCCCTCCGACGATCTCTGGCATCTGGCGATTTCCACCGAGGAATCGCGCTTCGGTGGCTCCGCCGCAAGAGTCACAGCCGATGGAGTGACGAGCCTGGCTGCCGACCGGGAGACACCTTGGCTGGGTCAGCCCTATTCGCTGTTGTTGACCTTGCCGCCGTTGTCGGTTGTCGTGTGGTCCCGGGCTCGAATCCCTGTGTCCTGAGGGATCCCCAAGCAGGATCTGGACGCTTCCGACCGAATGGTCTGAACTGGTCCCGACCGAATGGTCTGAACTGCTCCCGACCGAATGGTCTGAACTGCTCCCGACCGAATGGTCGGTGCTCCCAAGCGGTACCGTTCATCAGTGCAACCGCAACCTTCGGCCCAGCCGGGCCCGACGACCTGTTATCGGCATCCGGATCGGCCCGCCGGAGTGTCCTGCCAGCGCTGCAATCGCCCGATCTGTCCTTCGTGCATGGTTCAGGCGTCGGTTGGATTCCATTGTCCCGAGTGCTCCTCGGCGCAATCAACAAAGGTGATCACCGGTACGCAGGTATTCGGCAAGACCTCCGACCCGATCGTCACCAAAGTGCTGATCGCAATCAACATCGCGGTGTACGTGGCCGTTGTGTTCAACGGCGGTTCCGTGAACTCCGCTCAGGGCGATCTGTATCAGAACCTGTGGACGTGGGGTCCCATCATCGGCGACGGTGAATGGCACCGATTGGTCACCGGAGCCTTCCTGCATTCAGGGATCATGCATCTGGGCATGAACATGTACCTCCTGTGGCTGCTCGGAAGGGTGCTCGAGCCAGCGCTGGGCAAGGTTTCTTTCGGGCTGCTCTATGCCGTTTCCCTGATGGGTGGCGCGGTGGGAGTGATGTTGCTGAGTCCGGGGTCACCCACGGTGGGAGCTTCCGGAGCCGTATTCGGCCTGATGGGTGCAATGGTGGTGATGCAGTGGCGCGCCGGCCAGAATCCGTGGCAATCGGGAATTCTCACCTTGGTTGTGCTCAACCTGGTTATCACGTTCGCCGTACCGAACATCTCAATTGGCGGCCATGTGGGTGGGTTGATCGCCGGAGCCCTTGCCGGTGGCGCAATGACGGTTCGTACCAAGGGACACAGACTGCCGACTCTGGCTCACATCAGCGGGTTGATCGTGTTTTTTGCGGTTCTATCCGTGTTGGCCATTCTTTTGTCAGCGAGAGCTCTGTCTCAGTACTTGGGGTGATCTGACATCTGTTGTGTTGCTGCGACGCTTGTCAGAACCGCATCAGTCTCGCTCGTGGCTTGAGCGGCCAGTTCCTGGGTCAGATTCGCTTTCAGTCGAGATTTGTTGGTTGAGTCCGTTTCGGCGACCCTAGGCAGGTGAATTCGAACTCAGACACGGAGCCGTCCGCGATTCCCTCGGGAGATATCCTCGCCGACACCGAACCCGTTCCCGTAGACGGGATTGCGGGTCGGTACCAACTCGAGATCTCGGAGGCGTGGCGAATCATGTTCGCCTTCGGCGGGGTGACGATGGCAGCTGCCATCCGAGCTGCGGAAGCCGAGGTCGCTCGTTCGGGTGCTCCCGGGCTCCGACCGATCTCGTGTGACGCCACCTTTTGTCAAGCGATACCCTGTGGTCCGGTGGCGGTGCAGGTTGAGGTCCTGCGGTCTGGACGCAGCGGGGCGCAGGCGATTGCCCGACTGTGGGCTCTCGATCCCGAGCGACCAGACCCGTCCGGTCCGGTCGGCAATGACCTGGTCGTGACCTTGGTGATGGGAGTCGACAAGGATTCGCCGCTTTCCTTCGTGGGAGCCGTCGCACCGGACGTTCCGGATCCCCTGGAGTGCCCCGGACGCAAATCGATCGGGGACAATCCGTACGCGCGGATCCCTTATCACCGCCAGACCGATTTCAGGCTCGCGTTCGGGAACCTGCCCGGCTCCACGATTGTCGCCCCAGGCGAACCTCGGACTGCCTCCTGGTTCCGCTTCAACAACACGCCAAGGTTGCCGGGCGGCAACTGGGAACCGTCTGCGGTGGCTGTGCCGGGCGACATACTCGGTCCGGCCGTTCACACGGCAGTGGGTAGCGAGCAGGGATTCTTCTTCGTCATCTCGTTGCAGATCGGCCTGGTCTGGGTGGCCCAGCCGTGCTCTGAGTGGCTGCTCCAGCACACTCGTGCCCATGTGGCCGCCAACGGTTACGCCTCCGGATCAGCGGAGATCTTCGACGAAGAACGAAACCTGGTGGCCATTGCAAGCCAGACAGCCCTTCTGCGGGTCATGGAGTGATGGATTGCATCCGACATCGTTGTGTTCGCGGAGATGTCTTGCGAGAAGGCTCCCGAGTTTCACCCCGCATACCCTGTTGAGGTGACCTTCGAGCGGATGCTGGATCTGGATCATGCGGCCACGACGCCGCTTTGTGATGCCGCGCGCGCTGCAATGGACCCTTTCCTGACCGCCAATGCCGAGTCCCGGTACGGGAATCCCTCGGGAACCCACCTTCTGGCCCGGGACGCGGTCAGGGCCCTTGACGAAGCTCGCGAAACCGTTGCCGCAGCGGTGGGTGCAAGACCCTCGGAGGTTGTGTTCACTTCCGGTGGCACAGAGGCTGACAATCACGCGATAACCGGTGGGATGCCGCCGAGGTCGGCTCCGGCGATCTGTTCAGCCGTGGAACACCACGCCGTTCTGGATCCCACATTGTTGCTGGGTGGATCCACCACGCCGGTCGATCGTCTCGGTCGGGTGTTGACCGACGAGTTGGCCGCGCGTCTGGCCGACCGCCGGGCACAGGGGATCGTCACAGGTGTGGTCTCGGTGATGACCGCCAACAATGAGCTGGGCACCGTGAACAGTCTGGAGCCGGTGGCGGCCGTGATCCGCCAGGAGGCTCCAGACGCCCTGCTCCACACCGACGCAGTGCAGGCAGCTGCCTGGCTCTCGCTCCCGAGACACGTGGCGGCGGCCGATCTGGTGTCGGTGTCTGCTCACAAGATCGGCGGACCGAAGGGAGTCGGTGCGTTGATCGTCCGCGATCCGGTGAAGCTTGCTCCACTGCTGCTCGGTGGTTCACAGGAGAGGGGGCGACGGGGCGGCACGAACAACGTGGCCGGAATTGTGGGATTCGCTGCGGCTTTCTCCGCCACTGTGTCGGATCTGGAAAGCAATTCGGCCAAGGTGTCGACCATGCGCAACCAACTCGCGGACGAACTTGTGAGTTCCGTGGATGGCGTGCGGGAGACGGTTGGTCCCGACGTTGCACAGTCGCTCGGCCTTCGGAGCGGTCGCGGCCATCTTCTTGCGGGTCATTGCCACCTGTTGGTGGATGGAGTCGGTTCAGAGGAACTGTTGTTGCTCCTGGAGGGCCGTGGAGTCTGCGCCTCCGCCGCGTCCTCGTGTGCATCCGGGGCTCTGGGCGCCTCACATGTGCTGGAGGCGGTAGGTGCAGTCCCGCAAGGGGCCGCAGCATTGCGGCTGACTCTGGGGCCGGAACTCGACTCGGATGATCTGCGGAGGATCACCGGGGCCTTTTCCGATGCTGTCGGCAGAGCCCGGAGCCAATTGTGAGGTTTCCAGCATGAGGGTTCTTGCTGCACTTTCGGGTGGCGTGGATTCATCGGTCGCAGCAGCACTGCTCATGGAGGATGGCCACGAGGTGGTGGCTGCCACGATGAAGCTGTGGGGTGGTGAATCGGATACCGGTTGCTGCTCAGTCAGTGATGTGGAGGATGCTCGCCGTAGCGCGTCTCAACTTGGCCTCGATCATCACGTGTTCAACTACACGGCCGAGTTCGATGATCTGGTGGTAGGTCCCTACGTGGAGGCACACCGTGACGGGACCACTCCCAATCCCTGTATCGAATGCAACCGCCACCTCAAGTTCGATGTGTTGCTCAAGCGCGCCGAACTGCTGGGATTCGATGCTGTGGCCACCGGTCACCACGCTCGGGTCGTGGAAGGGCCCGATGGCACTCGTCGCGTTGCCCGGGGCGCGGATCCCCAGAAGGATCAGTCGTATGTTCTCTACCCGTTGCGGGGCCCGGTGCTGGATCGGGTTCTGTTTCCGATTGGCCATCTTCACAAGACCGAGGTGCGTGAGATGGCCGCGCACCTCGGCTTGAGAACAGCGGCCAAACCGGACAGCCAGGATGTGTGTTTCATCACCAGGGCCGCTGGCCGACAACCCTTCCTCGCAGACCGGATCGAACTTCATCCGGCCGAGGTGTTCGATTCCGAAGGCAACCCGGTGGGGGCTGTGGAGGCTGTGGAGATGGTCACGATTGGCCAGCGGCGAGGACTCGGCCTGGCGGGTGGTGCCGAGCCCCGTTTCGTGACCGACGTGAATGTGGAGGGGCGCGCCATCACCGTGGGTCCACCTCAGCGATTGATGGTTTCGAGCACCGATCTGGCAGAGATGCTCTGGGCCTCCGGGCCAGTGGATGGAGAATTGTCGGCTCAAGTGTCAGCGCACGGGGAAACCGCCGCCGCGTCTGTCCGCGGCAATGCCAATGGTGTGCAATTGCTGTGGGCTGAACCACACAGGCGGGTGGCTCCGGGTCAGAGCGTCGTGCTCTACGAGGGTGATCAGGTGGTTGGCGGTGGGATCTCGGTCAGAACCGGGTGACGTTCAGTCCCCTGGACTCAGCGTGCTCGAGAAGGGCACCTGGCCGACTGGGAACAAACAGGATCGCCTCCGCAGGCAACGCCTCGGTGATGGTGTCCTTGCCTCTGGAAGCAGGCGTGATTTCCGTGGGCGGATGGAGTTCAGCTTCCAGAACCAGTCCGGGGGCACCCATCGACAGATCGAGCGCGGAGGTGTCAACATGCGCCGGGCCGAGATGCTGGATCTTCTTGCTTGCGAACAGCACGGGTTCGGCCAGGGCCATGTCGTCCACAAGGGTCAGTCCTGCCGGCACCAGAACTGCCCACCGCTGGGTGAGGCGCCATGCAGCCAGCAATCCCCACCACGCGAATACCAGCCCGGCGACCGTTATCAGGGTTCCGCTCAGCCACTGGGCTGAGCCCAGCAGGAGGATGCCGCTGAGCAGAGGCAAGGTTGCGACCGCCCATGTGAGTTGAATTGGACCGATGAGCAACGCCACAGGAGCTTTGAGCACAAACCGCCTTTCTTCTCCATATGACGCCCCGTCGATGAACCAGTCACCCACCGCGGCGGACATCACCAGCGTTGCGGCCAGACCAGCGACCACGATGCCCCCGACGGTGAGCGGTGTTCTGTCATTCAATACTCCGACCACGGCTGCGGTTGGCGCCAGGGGTGCGATGAACCGCAGCGCAGTCAGCGTCACCGGGAGGGGGATCAGGGAGCTTGTCCCGCCCATAGCCCAGAGAACCCAGAACGCAATCACAATCGTTGCCCGCAGAGATGTCGATGAATCCCGGGTCGCATCGGTCAGGCCGACCAATACCGTGAATGGAAGGAACAGCCAGAGAATTCGAAAGGCCCACAGGAATGCCGGTGCGTTCACCGCCCCAGTTTGCGTGGTGCGGAGCGCTACCGCTAACAACGACGTATGGGGGGCATCGCCGATCTGCCAGTTGGCCTCATCACCGCTCCAGGTGGTGTGCCTGCCGACGCGCCAAAAACAGGCGTTGAAATGGCGCTGGAGCGCCGTGAATTTCCCACTGTTCCCGTGTTGCGGAGCCAGGCGCAGTCACTGCTCAGCCAAGCCATGTCACTTGCGGGGGGAACCCGCGTACTGGCCGCCGGTGATGTGTTCGTCGATGACGCCCGATTTGGTCTTCGCCTTGATGAATCCGATCCGTTTGCCGATGAATCGTTCGACGCGTTCAACGCTTTTCGGGATCGATGGGCGAGCAGCGACATCACAACCGTGCCGAGGTATGGCTGTCGTGTGGAGATGCTGGGTCCCACATCCATCGCACTGACCCTCGGCGATGCAGGTTTGCCGCGTCCGGAGGCCATGGATGCAGGACGCCTGATCGCCGCATACCTGGCTTCGCACATGCTGTCGGCCATCCGTTCGGTCGATGAAGAGCGGACGATTGCCGTGGTGATGGTTGAACCACGGCTGGTGGGTTCAATGCATCCGACGTTCCCCTTGACCGCAAGGGAAGTCCGTTCGATGACCGATCCGGTGGTGGATGCCGTGGATGCACATTCGGGTGCTGCGCCGGTATTGATCGGCACACATGTGCCCGGCCGTGGCGATTGGCAAACGCTCATCACCTCCGGGATCTCGATGCTCTCGGTGCCACCCGACACGGGCCTTGTCGCTTGCGCCGACTGGGTGCAGGCGTTCCTGAGCGGTGGGGGATGGATTTCGTGGGGAGCCATCCCTGTAGACCGGCCAATCGGAGCAAGCGAAGAGCTGCTGTGGAGACACCTCGCCGGGACCTGGTCCGATCTCGTTGCCGCCGGTGTTGACCCGGCACTTCTGGGCCGGCGGTGCATGCTCAGCACCTCCGACGGACTGGAACGCTTCGCTCCCGAGCAGATGCCGGGTTTGCTGGACCTGCTGGAAGCCATGTCCGAACGCGTTCGCAGTGAAGCCATGGCCGCCCGCCTCAGACTCGGCTCCTGAGGTGGATCGGCACTGTCGCACGGCGGCACCGGAACTGCGCAACTTCAGCACTGGATCCGCCACCGTGGAAAGTGTCGTGGGGGATTCGCCGGAGTGAGCGGAATGGACGGGGTCGAGAGACACATCGACGAGCTTCGAACACGGATTCACGATCTGGATGAGGCGTACTACGGCAAGGACGCGCCGACGGTTCCCGACGTCGAATATGACGAATTGGTGCGTGAGCTGATCGCACTCGAAGCCGAGCACCCCGATCTCACCACCGAGGACAGCCCCACTCGCCAACCCGGGCATGCTCGGCGAACCCAGTTCTCGCCGGTGGCTCACACCGTGGCGATGATGAGCCTCGACAATGCGATGGATGCGGCGGAGCTGAGGGCCTGGGGTGACCGAATCACAGCCCGCCTGGCCGACGAAGGCATGGTCGGCCCGGTTGCGTACGCCTGTGAATTGAAGATCGATGGCCTTGCGGTCTCCATCCGCTGGGAGAACGGGCGTTTCTCCCAGGCTTCCACCCGCGGTGACGGCAAGATCGGCGAGGATGTCACAGCCAACGTTGCGGTGATTTCCGACGTTCCGCATCGACTCGGGGGCGATGCGCCACCGGTTCTCGAAGTCCGTGGCGAGATCTATCTGCCGCTGGCCGAATTCAAGGCCTTGCAGGAGCGGACCGAGAAAGAGAACTCTGAAGCAATCGATGCCGGCCGGAAGGCAAAGCCAGTCCCGGTGAACCCGAGAAACGCGGGAGCCGGGAGTCTGCGCCAGAAAGACGCGTCCGTCACGGCCTCCAGGGGATTGAGTCTGTGGTGCTACCAGCTTGCTCCTATTCCCGGTATCACACTCCCGGAATCGCATACGTTGGCGCTGGACAGACTCGCCTCGATGGGTCTGCCGGTGAATCCGGAAACCCGAGTCTTCGGCTCACTCCAAGGGGTCTACGAATTCTGCGATCACTGGGTGGAACATCGTCACGACTTGCCATACGAGATCGACGGCATCGTGGTGAAGGTGAATGACCTTGCCCTCCAGCAACGCCTGGGTGCCACTGCCAAGGCACCTCGATGGGCGGTTGCCTACAAGCTGCCTCCGGAAGAACGAAACACCAAACTCATCGACATCCAGGTGTCCATCGGTCGCACCGGCAAGGCGACTCCATTCGCCGTTCTGGATCCGGTGTTCGTGGGTGGCTCAACCGTCGGCGTGGCCACGCTTCACAATGAGGATCAGGTGGCGGCAAAGGATGTGCGTCCGGGCGACACAGTGGTGGTCCGCAAAGCGGGTGACGTGATTCCCGAAGTGGTGGGGCCTGTGCTGGCCGAGCGTTCCCGGGGATTGAGAAGATGGGTGTTCCCGACCGAGTGCCCTTCCTGTGGGTTGGGGCTGATTCGTTCCGAGGGCGAGGCACAGCACCGATGCCTGAATCCTCAATGTCCTGCCAAGCGTCTGGCGAGAATCGGCCATTTTGCCTCCCGGGGCGCCCTGGACATCGAAGGACTCGGAGAACAACAGGTTGCGTTGTTCATCGAACTGGGATTGCTCAACGACGTTGCCGACATCTACAGCCTTGACTTCGAGCGGATCGGCGAACTGAGAGGATACGGCGACAAGGCAGTTGACAATCTTCGAGCCGCGATCGAGGACTCCAAGGCGCGACCACTGGTGAACCTGTTGTTCGGTCTCAACATCTTTCACCTCGGCCCCGCCGGCGCGGAGTTGCTGGTTGACGAACTGGGAGATCTCGACGGGATCAGATCTGCGTCGCCGGAGGATCTGGCCGCTGTTGACGGGGTCGGTCCCGTGATCGCCGAATCGGTACATGAATGGTTTGCCCAGCCGGAGAATGCCCTGCTGATCGACCGGCTTGTTGCTGCCGGATTGACCACATCGGCCGCCGCTGGAGCAACGGGGGAGTTGCCGCAGACTCTTGCCGGAAAGAGCGTCGTGGTTTCTGGTTCCCTGGATGGCTACAGCCGTACCGATGCTGCCGAAGCCATCAAGGGGCGCGGTGGCAAGTCGCCCGGGAGTGTGTCCAGATCCAGCTTCGCATTGGTTGTGGGCGAGTCCGCGGGTGCATCGAAACTCGTGAAGGCAGAATCGTTCGGCATCCCGATTGTTGACGCGAGTCGGTGGCCAGAACTTCTGCAGACCGGAGAGATACCGAAGTAGGTTCACCGAGTCCGCAGCGAAGCGTTGATAGGGAACAAATGGCAATTCGAGCAGTGATATTCGATTTCGGCGGAGTGTTCGTGGACTCGCCCTTCACAACCGTTGCCCACGAGGCTTCTGCTCGCGGCCTCTCGGTGGAGGACCTGACCATGGCGGTCTTCGGCGATTACGCCTCAGACACCGATCATCCGTGGCATCAGCTGGAGCGAGGGGAGATGACGATGGAGGAGACGCGCGATCGCATCATGGCTGCGTCAGCATTGATCCACGAAACGCCTCTTGACCCATTCGAACTGCTCGCTGTTCTGGCCGGTGGAGGAGTGCGGGAGGATTTCGTGAGTTTCTGTGCTTCCGTGCGGGAACGAGGGATGAAGACCGGCCTTCTCACCAACAACGCCCGGGAATTCGAGGAATTCTGGCATCCTGTGCTGCCACTCGAGGACCTGTTCGACGATGTCGTCGACTCGTCGCGTGTGGGACTTCGCAAGCCTGATCCGGCCATCTATCACTTGGCACTCGAGCGTCTCGGCGTTGAACCAGCCGAGTCGATTTTCGTGGACGACGCGCCCGGCAACGTTGCCGGCGCGGAGATGGTCGGCATGTCGGCAGTACTTGTGGGGCCTGAACGCACTGACGTGCCATCGGCCATAGCGGCGGTTGAAGCACTCCTGCGCTGAGGCTCAGCGGAGCCTCAGGCGGCGGAGAAGCACCACGAGACGGGCTCCGCAGCCTCTTCGCCCTCGGACTGCTGCCAGACCATGGCGACAACGCAGTTCTGCTCGGGATTCAGCGACTCGATGGGTTTGCCGGGTCCTGGCTGAAACTGAACGAGTCCGAGCCCGAGGTTTTTGGACAGGCCGTCCTCCTGCGTCTTGATCTCGACCCCGTTGACGATCAGGAATGCGTCGTAACCGTTCGCGAGGTCGACTCCGAGAGGACTCTGTGCCAGAACTTCGTCCCCGGATCCCGGGATCAATCGATCCACCGAATCCGGCAGGGCCGCCGAAGTGTTGTCGTTTCCCGTTGTTGCGAGGCTCACGGTGAACACGAGTCCCGCCATGGCGATCAGGACCACCAGAATCAACAACGCCGTCTGAAGACCACGGGGCATCTCTCCGCGGGCATTTGGGCTTGAACCGGTTGGGGGCATCTCGGTCACGGTATGTGATTCAGCGCTCTGGGGATTCTCGGCCACCGCACCAGTATGTGCCACGGCGGCCGACCGTGCAGATCGGCGAACGCTCGATCGCGGCACTATTCATGTGCACTTCCGATGCCTCTCATGAAACCGGTGAGCGGGGGTGTCGGATGTACGATTCAGGCTGTGATCGGCCAGCAGGTCCCTGCTCCGCTCGGAGCCATTCTCGGGGGGCGATACCAGCTCGTGAACCCCATCGGCGTGGGGATATCCTCTCGCGTCTACCTGGCTGCGGATACCCAGCTGCGCCGCCGAGTGGCAGTGAAGGTGCTGCATGAGTCGCTTGCCGTTGACCAGACGTTTCTGAAGCAGTTTCGCGAAGAGGCGAGAGCTGCCGCCGCCTTGAACCACCCGAATATCCTGGCGGTGTTCGATTGGGGAGAAGACACACTGTCGGGCGCGGCGGTGCCTTATCTGGTCACCGAATATCTTTCCGGCGGATCGCTTCGATCCATACTTGACTCCGGTCAGACCCTCACGCCCTCCCAGGCCCTCATCGTGGGCCTCGAAACGTCCAGGGCCCTGCATCATGCCCACGACCGAGGTCTTGTTCATCGTGATGTGAAGCCGGCGAACTTGCTCTTCGGCCCTGAAAGCCGCCTTAGATTGGCCGACTTCGGTCTTGCTCGTGCATTGGCGGAGGCCTCGTGGACCGAACCCGCCGGGGTGTCGGCCGGAACCACCCGATATGCCTCCCCTGAACAGTTCACGGGTGCTCGTGTGGACGGCAAGAGTGATGTTTACTCGGCTGCGCTCGTTCTGATGGAAGCAGTTGACGGGTTGGTCCCGCTGCTCGGACCTTCATCAGCGGAAACGATGGCTGCGAGAATCGGTTCCGAAGTCGAGGTATCACTCGGATACGGGCGCTTGCGCGGACCGCTCATGCGCGCCACGGCCACCGACGCCTCTGAGCGCTGCAATGCCAGTGAGTTCGAAATCGCATTGCTGGCCGCGGCTGAGGGCATGCCCAAACCCGATCCGATACCGGTGGTTCCAATTCTCGGCGTCGATGACCAGACCACGGAGTTGCGCCTCAGTGATCCCTTGGCAGGGATCGCGATTGTTGGATCCCTCGCCCGCGAAGGCGAGGAGGTCAATGCTGCTGAGGCCGGAATCGGTGCCCGAACGGTGGCTCCCCCCGCTGGTCGAGTGACACCGCAAAGCCCGGAAACGGCCCTTGAGGGTTCCGGTGACGCGGACGAGAACGGCTTCGGGGGAAATCCCCCTGTGGAATCACCTGCCGCCGCTGCGGTCGTGACTCGTTCGAAGTCCGGGACCGGCACGCAGGCTTCGACTCGCAAGCGGCGATGGCCCAAGGTTCTGGCGATCGTGGGGCTGATCCTGTTGGTTGTCGGCGGTGCAGCCGGATGGTGGTTCTTCATACGGATCCCCTCACATGAGGTGCCCGACTGGATCGGCCATGACGTGGAGCTGGCCACCGGGGAGGCAAAGGAGTTCGGCTGGGAACTCGCTGATCCCGTTACTGTTCGCCAGGACGGCACTGTGGCGGGGGAGATCACAGAACAGATTCCCGCGCCTGGTGTGTCCTGGTCGGAAGGGGAGGAAGTGACCTTCACTGTCTCCTTGGGACCCACTCTCACTACTTGGCCCGATGTTGTAGCGATGACAGAAGCGGAAGCAACCGAAGCACTTGTTTCGGCCGGTTTGGTACTCGGAGACGTCACTTCCGCCCACGACGAGGAGGTGGCTCAGGGGACCGTGGTGTCGGCCACGCCCGCCGAGGGGTATCCGCCGCCGGATGATCAGGGGGAGATCCCCAGGGAGACCCCGGTGAATCTGGTGATATCACGCGGGCCCGCGCCCCGCGCGGTGCCCGAAGACATTGTCGGAGTACCCATTGCCGACGCGAAGTCCAGACTCACCGAAGTGCAACTGACCGCCGGGGTGAGTACTGAATTCAGCGAGACGATCCCGACTGGAGTGGTGATCCGTTCGGGCATCAGTCCGGGAACCGAAGTTCGGAGGGATTCGGTGGTTCCCCTGGCGGTGTCGGATGGTCCTCAACCCATTCCGATTCCGGACGTCATTGGCAAGACCGGCACGCAGGCGGCATCAGAGTTGGAAACGGCCGGGTTCGTGGTGTCCGGGATCGAAGGTTCCCCCAGTGGAGCAGTTCTGGCAACCGATCCGCCGGCGGGCGAGCCACATCAGCGCGGAACAGCGGTGCGAATCTTCACCCGTCAGTAGCGCTCCTCAGCAGGGCGTCGGCTCAACGAGTTGTTCCCCGGCTGTTGGCAGGCACCCGCATCCACCAACTTGATGACGTAGAGATCTAGCGTTGGGGGCGACCGTCCGGCCCGTTGGGTGGCCCGCTTGTTACGTGGCAATCCCCAGCCGCTGCGTGTGGTGGGCTACCCAGCAGGCCGGACGGTTTCGAAATCCGCCCGATCAGGCGATCCTTCTTCCTATCGGGAAAATCGGGGAATGGCTACCTTCGGTGGTCATTCACTCGATTCATTCGGTTACTTCCTGAATGGCCTTGGCCACTTTTTCTGCGATGGCAGCGGCTTCCGGGTCGGCGGGCGCCTGCTGTAGCGCCATCATTTTGGTCATGTCACCTTCGACCTTGATCTTGCCGGACATGAATGCCTGCATTCCTGCTTGTGGGTTGCCGTCGACCAGGATTGCCTTGGCGGTGATGTAGTCGACCGTGATCGTCAGGTCGGGCCCTTCGAGGTGCTCGAGTTCCATCTTCATTTCATCACCGGAGGTGTCGAGGTGTGCATGAACGGTGCCATCACCGAATGGCACCTCGGTGATTATCTGATTCATGCGTACGGAATGCGGCGGAGCGGGAGTGTCTCCGCTGTGCTCCTCACGGATCCTCTTGACCTCGACGATCCAGTCGTCGGTCAGAAATGCGTACTTTGGCATCTGGTTTCCTCCCCCTGGGCAAACCTTTTGGTCGGCAATCCGGGTCACGCGCCGCACTTCGACGCTCGCCAAGGGTAGCGCGCTTGACCAATCGGCGGTGGGGGTCGACGATGGCGCCCATGGGTAATGTGATGTCCGGAGCCGAAGCGTGGAGCCATGAGGGTAATTCTGTGGGTGTTCTCGTCCTTCACGGATTCACCGGCAACCCCAGTTCTGTGCGGGGACTGGCCGAGGCGTTCGCCGCCGCTGGTTACTCGGTCGAGCTGCCGCGTCTGCCGGGTCATGGAACCTCGATCGAGGACATGCTCGGAACCAACTGGGTTGACTGGTCCTCTGCGGCCGAGGAGGCGCTGTCGAGACTGGCGGAGAGCACCGATCGCCAGGTTGTCGCCGGACTCTCGATGGGAGGCTCAATAACCGCGTGGCTCGGAACGCGACATCCAGAACTGTCGGGGCTGATCTGCATCAATCCGGCGGTCGTCGCAGATGCGGAGGTTCGCCTCTTTGTCCAGGGCCTGCTTGACGCCGGTGACGAGGTCATGGCGGGCATCGGGTCCGACATTGCCGACCCCGACGTCACCGAATCGGCCTACGAAGACGTGCCATTGAAGCCGATCCTGTCCATGTTCGAAGCAGCGGGCGAAATTGCAGCCGATCTTGGCAAGATCCAGCAGCCGGTGTTGTTGTTCACCAGCCCTGAGGATCACGTGGTCCCGGCCACCGACAGCGACTTTCTGGCCGACGCGGTGTCCGGTTCGGTGGAGCGCGTCAGCTGTGACCGCAGTTACCACGTGGCCACACAGGACTACGACAAGCAGATGATTTTCGACCGGTCAGTCTCCTTCGTGGACCGCGTCACCAGTTGACAGCGGGCTCAGCTGCCGGCTCGGCGGGCTGCTGCCGTGGGCGGAAGCCCGAGGTTCAGGGCATCTGAGGTAGCCATGAGCGCGCTGTTTCGGCCTTGGCTGAGCGCCACATGACCGACCCACGCCCGGAAGGCGTTCTCGGGGCGCCCCAGTCTGGACGGGAGCTTGAGTCGGGTTCCTGTGTTGGCAAGTCGCCTGCGGGAGAGTTTGTCCTGAGCGACGGCGGTGAGGATTCCCTCATTCCCTCTGGGCAGAACGCGGAAGGCCCACCAGGAAACCGCACACTCGATGGTCTGCATGCCGAGTGCTACCGCGACCGACAGGTCGTCGGCGTCGTCGAGGGCAGCGGCAAGCTGGTCGCCATCCGGAACAAGGGTGAGGTCCGCGCCGCGTTGGCGGACCGGAGGAGCCTGGGGAATGAGGCCCGTGATCTCCACAAAACGATCGAGTGCTTCCCAGCCGCCGTCGACGAACAAGGCCCCTGCTGTCGCTTCCACAAGATCGGCCTTCCGCTTCTTCCCCGGTTGGAATCCCAAAAGGTCGGTGATCTGCGCCACGATTCCGAGCCCGGCGAGGTGTTCAGTGCTCGTTCTCCCCCGTACGAGGCTCACAAGTTTGTCGGCCGCATACTCATTGCCGGAGTTCCCGGCATGAATCAGGCCGGCCAGGACAGAAGATTCCATCACCGAGTCGCCAAGGAATTCGAGACGCTGGAAGTCAAGACCCTTGCCGGAAGACAATGCGCTGACCAGCAACGGGTCCGTGAAGGAATGGTCGACCATTCGGCTGACTCGTCGCCACTGCACGGAACTCCTGTGCCTTCTTGCAGGATTCTGCTGGTGCCGCGATCCCGTTGGAGGAGGCTCTCGACTGCTCACCCGCCAAACCCTATTGAACAGCGCTCTCGCGGCACCATCGGGCCGCAAAGCTGCATTCAAGGAGTTTGAAAGCTAACCTGACACGCGTGTCAACTTTTTGCGAAGAACGAGCCCGGGAGGCAGCATGACAGATCCAGCCACTAGCGCGGTCAGCGAACTCGAACCCCCGAAGATCATCAGCGTGGACGACCACGTCATTGAACCCCCTCACGTCTGGCAGGAGTATCTCCCAGAACGGTTCCGTGACCGTGGTCCCAAGGTGATCAGGGAGAAGTGGGCTCCATTCGTTCACTACCCAGGGGCACGGTACAGCAACGAGATTTCCGAGGATGGGGAATGGGGTGACGCCTGGGTCTACGACGGAGAGTTGATCTACGTGCAGAAGGCCTTCGTGGCAATTCCGAAGGCCGCCACACCTGACGGCCCCGACAGTTTCGATCGCACGGTGATGAGAATGGAGCCGATCACCTACGAAGAGATGCGTCCGGGCTGCTGGGATCGCGATGAGCGCATCAAGGACTTTGAACTCAACTGGGTGGATGGATCACTTCCCTTTCCCACATTTCCGAGGTTTTGCGGTCAGACCTTCAAGGAAGGAAAGGACAAGGAACTCGGCCTCGCCTGCGTGCAGGCATACAACAACTGGATGATCGAGGAATTCTGCGAACCATCCCGCGGCTTCAACATCCCGCTTTGCCTGATTCCGCTGTGGGACGTCGAGTTGGCGGTCAAGGAGGTTGAGCGGGTCGCGGCATTGGGCGTTCACGCCATCTGTTTCAGCGAACTTCCCACGAAACTCGATCTCCCTTCCATACACAGTGGCGAGTGGGATCCGCTCTTCGCTGTCTGCAACGAGCTCTCGGTGACGCTCAACATGCATGTGGGCTCATCCAGCACCACACCCGGGGCATCGCCGGATTCTCCGGAAGGAGTTGGAGGAACGCTGGCATTCAACAACTCGATGGCCTCGATGGCGGACTGGCTCTACTCCGGCCGATTGATCACCTTCCCGAATCTCATGCTTTCGTACTCGGAGGGCCAGATCGGCTGGATTCCGTATGCGCTCGAACGGGCGGATCAGGTGTGGGAACACCACGACTCCTGGATGGGCAACAAGGAGATTCTGCCGGATCCGCCGTCGACCTACTACTGGGGCCGCATATTTGGCTGCTTCACATCTGATCGACACGGCGTGAAAAACCTTGACGAGGTCGGCGAGGACAACATCTGTTTCGAGACCGACTATCCACACACGGACACGTCGTGGCCCTATTCGAAGATGTACGCGGACGAACTCATGACACGGGTCGATGAGAAGGCGGCCTACAAGATCTTGCGGGGCAACGCGATCAGAATGTTGTCTCTCGACCGGGAGTAGGCGCCCACGATCGGGAGTCGGAACGCAGTCAGTATTCGCTCCGCGGGAGTGCCCTGTAGCATCGAACACTCATGAGCGACCGACTCCCCAAATCTCCGGACAACGCCAAATCTCCGAACAACGATGGCGGTGCCAATCAGAGAATCAGCGCAGACGACGTGGCGAAAGTCGCGAACCTTTCTCGTCTGACGCTCGATGCCGATGAGCTTGATCTGTTCACCCATCAGTTGGCCGACATCCTCGATCACGCCAGGGACATCGAGGCTCTGGATCTCGAAGGTGTGGAACCGATGGCCAGACCGCTGCCCCTGGTGAACGTATTCCGCGCGGACGAACCCGGCGAACCATTGGACAGGGCCGAGGTCCTGGCGGCCGCACCGTCGGTTGAGAACAATCAATTCCGGGTTCCGCCATCGCTGGGAGAACGGTGATGACTTCGAACCCCGGCGCTCATCTGACGGCGATCGACATTGCAGCCTCCGTGCGTTCGGGAGAACGAACGGCGGGCGACGTACTGGAAGAGCATCTTGAGCGCATCGCATCGTCGGACGCCGAGATCCACGCCTTCAACCATGTGATGGTGGACGAAGCTCGCCACTGCGCCCAAGCTGTCGACACTGCGGTGAAGGCGGGTGAGGACCCGGGGCCACTCGCGGGAGTACCTGTGGCGCTCAAGGACAACATGTGTACCCGCGCCGTGCCCACAACCTGTTCCTCAAGGATTCTCCAGGGCTGGAAGCCGCCCTATGACGCCACGGTTGTACAACGACTGGGTATGGCTGGGGCTGTGGTGATCGGCAAGACGAACATGGATGAGTTCGCCATGGGCTCCTCGACTGAGAATTCGGCGTTCGGGCCCACCAGGAACCCTTGGGACACCAGCTGTGTCCCCGGTGGATCCTCTGGCGGATCGGCGGCGGCGGTGGCCGCCGGCTTCGTTCCCATCTCCCTCGGTTCGGACACCGGTGGGTCAATCCGCCAGCCGGCGGCGCTCTGCGGGGTCGTGGGTGTAAAGCCGACCTATGGAGCGGTGTCCCGCTTCGGACTGATCGCCTTTGCCAGCTCGCTGGACCAGATCGGTCCGTTTGCCAACACAGTTGCCGACGCCGCCTTGGTGCTCGAGGCCATCGCCGGTCACGATCCGGCAGACAGCACCTCGATCCGGGAACCTTTCGCCGAGTTGTTCCCACATCTCGATGATGGAGTCAGTGGCACCCGGATAGGGCTCATCACGGAGATGATGGGCGAAGGTATTGATGCCGACGTGGCTGCTCGCACTCGCGAGGCGGCAGATGCCCTTGAAGCAGCCGGAGCGACCGTGCAGGAGGTGTCGATTCCGGCCGTCAACTACGGCTTGTCCGCCTACTACCTGGTGGCGCCGGCCGAAGCTTCGTCCAATCTGGCTCGCTATGACGGTGTGCGATACGGAAACCGGGTGGAGGGCAACACTACGGACGAAATGATGTTTGCCACCCGTACCGAGGGGTTTGGTGACGAGGTCAAGCGCCGGATCATGTTGGGTGCTTATGCTCTCTCAGCGGGGTACTACGACGCGTTCTATGGCAAGGCCTTGAAGGTCCGGACCCTGATACGTGCCGACTTCCAGGTGGCGTACGAGAAGTTCGACGTGTTGCTCTCGCCGACCTCGCCGAGCACGGCATTCCCGCTCGGTGACAAGACAGCGGATCCGATGGCCATGTATCTGAACGACGTCTGCACCATCCCGACGAACCTGGCGGGCCATCCCGCAATTTCGGTGCCGTTCGGTACCGGAGACGACGGATTGTCGATCGGCGTTCAGGTACTGGCTCCACCCCAGGGCGAGCAACAGATGTTCACGGCTGCCGCCGTACTGGAGTCCGCGGCCCCGGGAGGTGCCAGATGAGTGACGCGAGCGGATCCACGATCGACCTCGAGAAGTGGGAAATCGTGGTGGGCCTGGAGGTCCACGCCGAGTTGTCGACCAGGACCAAGTTGTTCTCGTCGGCCATCAATCAATTCGGCGGTGAGCCCAACACCAACATTGATCCGCTCACGCTGGGGCTGCCCGGGTCCTTGCCGGTACTCAACGAGCAGGCAGTGGAGTTGGCCATCCGGGTCGGCCTCGCGCTGAATTGTGCAGTTCGGCCGAGCGAGTTCTCCCGCAAGAACTACTTCTACCCCGATCTTCCGAAGGACTACCAGATCAGCCAGTTCGACCGGCCGATCGATGCCGAGGGCCACCTGGAGCTACCTGACGGCTCCGTGATCGGTGTGGAACGGGCCCATCTGGAGGAGGACACCGGGAAGTCCACCCACGTGGGCGGTGGCGGAAGAATTCACGATGCCGGTCATTCCACGATTGACTACAACCGCGCTGGGGTGCCGCTACTGGAGATCGTCGGAAAACCGGACATACGCAGCGCCGATCAGGCCAAGGCCTATGTGTCCGAGCTGCGGGCAATTCTCATCGCCGTGGGCGCTTCCGACGGCAAAATGGAGGAAGGTTCGATGCGTGTCGATTGCAACGTCTCGGTTCGCGCCCGTGGTGCGTCGGAGCTGGGCACGCGTTGCGAGGTCAAGAATGTGAACTCATTGCGTTCCCTGGGTCGCGCCATCGAGTACGAGGCAGCCCGACAAGTCGACCTGATCTCTGCCGGTGAGGATGTCCAGCAACAAACCCGGCACTGGAACGAGGATGAGGGGCGAACCCACAAGCTGCGTTCGAAAGAGGAGGCCGACGACTACAGGTTCTTCCCGGACCCCGATCTCGTTGAGGTCGATCCGGGCGAGGAATGGATCGACCGTGTGCGGGCTGCGATGCCTGTGCTGCCCGCCGCACGCCGCCATCGACTGGCGGAAGCCTCCGGAGTGGACTTGGCCAAGACTGCAATCGTGGTGGAACGAGGGTTGGATGAACTCTGTCTGGCTGCCATTCGCGCTGGTGCCGATCCCGTCCGAACGCTCACCCATGCCGAGCACAACCTGTCCGGCGGGCGATCATCGAACCTGGATCCTGACGGGTTCGCGAGCCTCGTCGGGATGGAAACCGGTGGGGAGCTCACAGCCACACAGGCGAAACAGGTTCTTGCGGAAATGGTCTCAAGCGGCGATTCTCCTGCTGATATCGCTCAGGCCAGGGGATTCGAGGCGATGGACAACAGCGAGCTCGAAGGCATCGTTGATGAGCTCGTCGCAGCAAACCCCGATGAGTGGCAGCGGTTCATCGAGGGTGACTCCAAGGTGATGGGTTTCTTCGTGGGTCAGGTGATGAAGGCCACCCGGGGTCAGGCCGACGGCAAGGTTGTGACGAAACTGCTCAACTCCCGGCGCTGAGGTGCACGCGGTGCGGTGACCCGGTGCGGTGGCCGGTGATGGGGACATTACCCAGATGTGCCCGACATGCTTGCGGCGAGCCTCGCGACGTAATATGGCGAGCCAAGTCGGAAATCAGTTGGGCGGGCGAATGAAGACCAGTTGGCGAATCGCATTGTTGGTCGTGGTTGTGGCACTCCTTGCTGCTGCTTGCGGCGGCGAGCCCACGTCGGAGCTGGCGAGCGACCCCAACGACACTGCCCCCGAAGGTCCGTTGCCCACTGCTCCTGTGGCGGGCAGCTCAGAAGACTCGGGGAGTCCGGGATTCAGTGGCGACGTAGACGTCAACGAACTCATCCTGCGGATCGAGGCCATGAACGAAGAAGACGATCTCTGTGTTCTCCTGACCGGCCAGGCGATGGCAGACATCACCGGATCCGACATCAACCTGACAAGCCTCATGTCGAACCCGGCCGGCTTCACCCAGCTGTTCGCCGCGCTGGAGACGGTGTTCGGTCACATGATCGAGATTGCAGCCGAGGATCTTCGCCCAGCGCTCAGGCAGATGCAGACCGTGTGGGGCGGCATGTCCACCATAGATCCGCGCTCCGCTGATGCCGATGCACAGGCAAGCGCACTGATCAACTCACCAGAGGTCCAGGCCGCCGGCGACGGTTTGGCCGCCTGGGTGATCGGGAACTGCGAGGTCCCCAGCTGATCACAGGGTTTAGCTGCTGATGACAGGATTCCGTTCTGATCACGCAGCACCTTGGTCATTGTTGTCAGGCCATTGCGGATCCGGTGTGCAACCATTTGTTTCCCCGGTAGCGCCCTCCGAGGAAGATCACCCGGCTCGCCATGAACACCCCGATCAGAGCCCATAGGGGCCAGAGATCATCGAGCCTGCTCACCACCACCGCGCCGGCTGCGAGGATTCCGAGCGATCCGACCATCGCAACCGCCAGGAACCGTTGATCGGCGGCACCCACGAGGATGCCGTCCAGGGCGTAGGCAACTCCACCGATGGGCTGGATCAGTCCGACCATCATCAAGCTCGCGGTCAGCAGTGGGATCACCGCGGGATCATCGCTGAACCATGACGCGACGGTGCCGGACAGCAACCAGGTTGTCGCTCCCAGGCCCATCCCCAACCCCAATGCCCATTGAAGGATTCGTTTGGCAGTTGTTCGTGCCATGGCCGCGTCGCTTGCTCCCAAAGCCTTGGCAACCAGCGATTGCGCCGCAACCTCAAGTGAGTCCAGCAGGTAGGCCATGAATCCGAATACCTGATATGCGACCTGGTAGGCAGCCAGTGCCGCAGTTCCCTTGCGGGCGGCCAGAGCGACCGACAGCGTCAAGGCCGCTCGCAATGCCACGGTACGTATGAAGAGATCGCGGCCGACTACCGCCATTCGGGCAATCCTGGCCCGGTCCGGCCGGAATCCGACCCGCGAGGCCCGGGCCATTCGCAACACCACGACGGTGAAGACGGCTGCCGAGAGCCACTTCGCGATCACCGTTGCCGCCGCGGATCCCCCGATTCCCCAACCGAACCCGAAGATGAAGAGGAAGTCGAGCCCGAGGTTGATGGTATTGGAGGCGACGCTCACGACCAAGGGTGTGACCGTATCCAGGTGACCCCGAAGTGCACCTGCGCCGGCCATCGTCAGAGTGACTGCCGGTATTCCCCACAGGCTGACCAACAAATAGGTTTCTGCCGACTCCAGAACCTCCGGTTCCGCTCCGAAGAGGTCGAGCAGATACGGATATGTGGCGGCGAGCAGCACAGCCACGGCGAGACCCAGACCCAAACCGAACCAGAGCCCCTGGACCGACATCGCGTTTGCTTCTGCGACATCGTCGGCACCGATCAGGCGGGCAACAGTGGCAGCGGTTCCAAAGGTGAGGAATATCAACATTCCGGAGGCGAACAGCAGGATCGCCGTGGCAATGGCCAGTCCGCCGAGTGCTTCGGTGCCGAGGCTGGACACCACAGCTGTGTCGGCGAGCAGGTAGATGGGTTCGGCGGCCAGGGTCAGGACGGCCGGGCCGGCCAATGCCCAGATCCGGCGGTTCAGCGACCGTGAGTCACCGGTGCGTTGATCTGCGGTCATGGGTGCGTCCCGGAGGGCGTCTGGGTGTGCTGGAGTGGAGGCATGTTGGTTGGTGGATTCGTTCTGTGAAGAAGCGCCGGAGGTTGAACGGTTCCATGGTGCCCAAGGGTGCCGTCGTGGGTGTCGTGGCACTGATTCTTATTGTCGTCGCTTTTTTCGGTGTGAAGCGTCATGCTGACGGTCTCGCCACCACCCAGATGGATGAACGGGTCGCGGAACTCACCGAACTGCTCGAAGGCAGCACGCCTGAGGACTTCCTGGCCTTCAACGCCGGTAGCCAGACTGCGGGCAGCGTTGCGCAAGCGATGGCCGACCAGAGCGACTTCGTGAGCGTGATCGCCGGGGCGGATCGGGCCGTGGCCCGATTCCAGCCTGAGGGTTGGTGGCAGGGCTTCACCGAACGTTGCGTTGTGGCGGTGATCACCGCCGATGGTGTGGAGCTGGAGATACCGAAGGTTCCCTGTATCCAGATCGACCCTGTTGAGTACGAGTCGTAGGCTTCACCCATGACCGCCGACGGTTCGAATCCGCTCAAACCACGCTCCACCGACGTTACGGAAGGCCCCAACAGGGCTCCGGCGCGGGCGATGCTTCGTGCCATTGGAATGACCGACGACGATTGGGACAAGCCGCAGGTGGGCGTGGCGTCATCGTGGAATGAGGTCACACCGTGCAACATGCCTCTCGATCGTCTGGCAAAGGCAGCCAAACGGGGCGTCCATTCCGCCGGTGGATTCCCGATTGAGTTCAACACCATTGCGGTGAGTGACGGCATCTCCATGGGCCACGAGGGAATGCGGGCGTCGCTGGTGAGCCGCGAGGTGATCGCGGACTCGGTGGAGACGGTGATGCATGCGGAACGGATGGATGGACTCGTCACGCTTGCCGGGTGCGACAAGTCCCTGCCGGGAATGTTGATGGCTTCGGCACGGCTGAATCTCCCGTCGGTGTTTCTGTACGGAGGTTCCAAACTCCCGGGGAATCTCAATGGTGAGGTGCTCGACATCGTCTCGGTGTTCGAAGCGGTCGGCGCCCATGCGAGCGGAGCGATCGACGACGATGAACTGTACGCGATCGAAAACGCCGCATGTCCGACCATTGGAGCGTGTGCCGGGATGTTCACCGCCAACACGATGGCGTCGGTTGGTGAGGCCTTGGGCATGTCGCTGCCGGGATCGGCCTCAGCGCCTGCGGTGGACCGCAGGCGCGACGACTACGCATACGCCTCGGGTGTGGCGGTCATCAATCTGTTGCGGGAGAACATTCGCCCCCGCGACATCATCACCAGGGGATCATTGGAGAACGCGATTGCCGTCGTGATGGCCCTTGGTGGTTCCACCAACGCAGTGCTCCACCTCCTCGCGATCGCCGCCGAGGCCGAGGTGGACCTCCAACTGGAGGACTTCAACAAGGTGGCAGCGCGCGTGCCGCATCTGGCCGACACGAAACCGCATGGGCAGTACCACATGCTCGACGTTGACCGCATCGGCGGAGTTCCGGTGGTCATGCAGATGCTTCTGGACGAGGGTGTTCTCCACGGCGACGAGATCACGGTCACAGGTAAGACCGTTGCCAAGAACCTGGCACTTCTGAAGCCGCCTGGTCCCGATGGCGAGGTCATTCACCGATTCAGCGATCCGATCCACGAAGCCGGTGGGCTCGCCATCCTGTCCGGAAGCCTGGCGCCCAAGGGATCCGTTGTGAAGGTGGCCGGAATCGACTTCGCGCACTTCGAGGGTCCGGCGCGCGTCTTCGATGGTGAAGACCTGGCCATGGAGGCGGTTCTGGGCGGTCGGATCAACCCTGGAGATGTGGTTGTGATTCGTTACGAAGGACCCAAGGGAGGTCCCGGCATGCGCGAGATGCTCGCAATCACGGGTGCCATGAAGGGTGCGGGCCGCGGTGGCGACGCTGCGCTGATCACCGACGGTCGGTTCTCCGGTGGAACACACGGATTCTGCATCGGTCACGTGGCTCCGGAAGCTGTCGACGGGGGCCCGATCGCATTCGTCTCCGAAGGCGACACCATTCGGATCGATGTGATCAACCACACGATCGACCTCCTGGTCGACGAGGCCGTTCTCGCTGAGCGTCGCGCCGACTGGAAGCTTCCCGAACCTCGATACACCAAGGGCGTCCTGGCCAAGTACGCCGTTCTCGCCCAGGGTGCCGAGGTCGGTGCAATCACCCGCGCCTGACGGCTTCGGAACATCCCGGCCCGCAACTGTTGGCAACCGGGGCCCCGTTGGGGCAGACTGAACCGGTGCATTACGCGGTTGTAGTAGTACTGATCTAGCGCTGCCGGGACTTCCCGTGCAGCGCTTCGGCCTCCCTTGCGGGAGGCCGTTTCGGTTTTCACCAGCCCTTGCGCACAACAACAACCAGCCCAATCCCTCGGAATCACACGGACAAACCATGAAAACCAACGGTGGTGCAGCACTCATCAAGGCCCTCGAGATGGAGGGTGTGGAGGTAGTCTTCGGACTACCCGGCGGAGCAATCCTGCCTGTGTACGACCCGATCATCGAGAGTCCGATTCGCCACATTCTCGTGCGTCACGAGCAGGGCGCCGGACACATGGCGCAGGGATATGCGCAGTCCACTGGACGCCCCGGCGTTGCGATCGTCACCTCCGGACCGGCAGCCACGAATATCGTCACTCCATTGTGTGACGCCTACATGGACTCGACTCCGATGGTGGTGATCACCGGGCAGGTGGCGTTCAGCGCCATCGGAACCGACGCATTTCAGGAGGCCGACACCGTTGGCATCACCCGCGGAGTCACCAAACACAACGAGTTGATCGCCAGAGCCGAAGACATACCGCTGATCGTGCGCCAGGCTTTCCACATCGCAACCACCGGTCGACCCGGGCCGGTTCTACTCGACGTTCCCAAGAACATCGTCGATCCGACCAATCCCGACAGTGCCCTCGACTGGTACTGGCCCACTGACGAAGAGGTGGCCGCGAGCCTGCCCGGATACAAACCGACCATCAAGGGCCATCCCCGCAAGATCAAGCAAGCCGCGAAATTCATCATGGAGGCTGACAGGCCTGTGATTTACGCAGGGGGAGGGATCCTGAAGGCGAGGGCTGCGGAGGAACTCCGCGAACTCGCCGAGATGACCAACACTCCGGTTGTCACCACCCTGATGGCCCGGGGAGCGTTTCCCGATGATCATCCCCTGTGTCTGGGCATGCCCGGCATGCATGGCAACTACACCGCCGTCACGGCGATGCAGCGGTCGGACCTGCTGATCGCACTGGGCAGTCGCTTCGATGACCGGATCACCGGTCGGCTGGATGGGTTCGCTCCCGGCGCGAAAGTGATACACGTGGACATCGATCCGGCCGAGTTGGGCAAGGTCCGGGTTCCCGACGTCCCGATCGTGGGTGATGCCCGCCTCATCATCGTCGAGATCATCCGCGAGCTTCGCAAACTCCGCGATGGCGGATCTGAACTGCCCGACATCACTGATTGGCGTTCAACCGTCTCGGGTTGGCAGGAGAAGTATCCGCTCACCTACGAACAGTCGGAGCCGGGAGCCCTGCTTAAGCCGCAATACGTGCTGGAGCAGCTCCGTGAGCGCGCTCCGCAGGACTGCATCGTTGCTTCGGGTGTTGGGCAGCACCAGATGTGGACCAGCCAGTACTGGGAGTTCCGCCATCCCTACACCTGGATCAACTCGGGGGGCCTGGGAACCATGGGGTTCGCTGTTCCGGCCGCCATCGGAGCCAAGGTTGGCCGACCGGACCGGATGGTCTGGGCCGTGGATGGAGATGGGTGTTTCCAGATGACCGCCCAGGAGTTGGTCACCGCAACCACCGAACGAATCCCCGTGAAGGTGGCCATTCTGAACAATGCCTACCTCGGCATGGTCCGCCAATGGCAGGAGATGTTCTATGAGGAGCGGTATTCGGAGGTGTATCTTTCACCGGACCTGCCGGACTATGTGAAGTGGGCAGAGGCCATGGGCTGTATGGCCCTTCGTGTGGAGTCACCCGAAGAAGTCGGTCCTGCCATCGACAAGGCCAATGCGGTCAATGACCGACCGGTGGTGCTGGAATTCCGCACCGATGCCTCGGAGAAGGTGTTTCCAATGGTTCCGTCGGGACTCACCAACGACCACGTCATGGTCGACCCCAGCCAGGAGGATCCGAAGTGAGTCACCCGACACATCCCCGCCATCACGTCCTGTCCGTCCTCGTCCAGAATCGCTCAGGCGTGTTGGCCCGCGTCGCCAGCCTCTTTGCCCGGCGCGGTTACAACATCTATTCCCTGGCCGTGGCGCCCACTGATGACGAGAGCCTCAGTCGCATCACGATCGTTGTCGATGTCGAGACTGCTCCCCTGGAGCAAGTGGTGAAGCAACTCCACAAGCTGATCAACGTGATCAAGATCTCGGAGCTGGATCCCCTCGATTCGGTTGAACGAGAGCTGATGTTGCTCACGGTCAAGGCGCCGGCAGGCAAGCGCAGCGAAATTCTCGAACTGCTCGGACTGTTCGAAGGCAACGTGCTCGACGTTGGCCATGACGAGATCACCGTGAGCATGGACGACGATCCAGAGCGCCTCGATGACCTGGAGAACCTCCTCATGCCCTACGGCATCATCGATGTTCAGCGAACAGGTCGGGTTGCCCTGCCGCGTCTGGAGCACACGCGTCCATAGGGGCTTGGCCTTCCCGCGGTGGTTGGCGATGTGGTTCATCCAGCAGCCGAGAACAATGGGCTGAAGGGCTGCATTTCGTTTGGACCCGAGGGTGCACTGCGTCCAGACTTGTCCGATGGCCAACGTGTACTACGAAAAAGACGCCGACCCCTCGATCATCGCCGGACGCAAGGTGGCCATTCTGGGCTACGGCTCCCAGGGCCATGCACATGCGCTCAACCTAAAGGACTCCGGTGTGGACGTTCGGGTGGGCCTCAGGGCCGGATCCTCCTCCCGGGCCAAGGCTTCCGAAGCAGGCCTGAAGGTTGTCGACGTGGCCACCGCCACCACGGAAGCCGACGTGATCATGATGCTGCTGCCCGACACGGAGATCGGCCCGGTCTACGAGGCTGAGGTGGCACCAAATCTGTCCGACGGAGACGCGCTCTTCTTCGCACACGGCTTCAATGTCCGATTTGGCTATGTCAAGGCACCTGCCGGAGTGGATGTCGCGATGGTCGCTCCGAAAGGTCCGGGTCACCTGGTGCGGCGGACCTATGTCGAAGGCGGGGGAGTTCCTTGCTTGATAGCCGTCTCGCAGGATCCCACCGGCACCGCAAAGGCCCTCGCACTCAGCTACGCCGATGCCATTGGTGGTACTCGTGCGGGTGTTCTGGAGACAACATTCGAAGAAGAAACCGAGACCGACCTGTTTGGCGAGCAGGTCGTGCTGTGCGGCGGACTCTCCGCCCTGGTCCAGGCCGGATTCGAAACTCTCGTTGAAGCCGGATACCAGCCCGAATCTGCATACTTCGAGTGCCTGCACGAACTGAAGCTGATCGTGGACCTCATGTACGAGCAAGGCATCAGCGGCATGCGCTATTCGATCTCCACAACTGCGGAATATGGCGACCTCGTGAGTGGTCCCCGCATAATCAATGCTGATGTGAAGGCCGAGATGCGCAAGGTGCTCGATGAGATCCAGTCAGGTGAGTTTGCCGATCGATTCATTGATGAGGTTCGCTCCGGGGGCGAGAACTTCGAGGCACTGCGCAAGAAGGGCAAGGAGCATCAGGTCGAACAGGTCGGGTCCTCCTTGCGTGACATGATGCCGTGGATCTCTGCCGGCAAGGACAAAGTCGAAGACATCTCCGGCGGAGACTGAACCCGGGGCACGGCCGTGCCTCACGCGGACGGGAAGGCCGCGTTCTCATGGAAAACCCCAATTGGCCGTTGTGGAACGTCACAATTCACACGCCGCGCCTCAAGATGCGGATCGTGCGGGAACAGGATGCTCTGGCACTTGTCGAGTTGGCCGGGAAAGGTATCCACGATCCGGCGGACATGCCCTTCGAGGATCCCTGGACGGATTTGCCATCACCGGAGTTCGAACAGTCGATGCTTCAGTTCTTCTGGCGTTGCGCAGCCAACCTCAGCGCGCAGTCATGGCGATTGCCATTTGCGGTGTACCGCGGTTCCGACATCGTCGGGCTTCAGGACGTCGCCGCCGATGACTTCGGTGTCCGGCGCTGCGTGATCACCGGCAGTTGGCTGGGCAAGTCGTATCAGGGGATGGGGTTTGGCAAGGAGATGCGCGCCGGAGTGCTGAACTTTGCGTTTGAGTCACTCGGGGCGGAGAGAGCAGAAACATGCGCATTCGAGGAGAATCACGCTTCGATCGGCATCAACCGCAGCCTCGGGTACCAACCGAACGGCGAAGCTGTCACCAGGCGGCGCGACACTGCGGCGCGGGACCTGAAGTACTCAATGAATGCGTCCGGGTGGTCCCACTCGACCGCCCGGAAGATGGGTATCTCTGTGAGCGGCGTGGACGATGCACTTCATCGCCAGATGGGGCTTGCCTGAGTCGTGTGGGTTTGCCGGTAGCGGCACATCTGGGCACCGCGTTCATCACATGGTTTCGACGAATCCCCCGCGGTCCTCTCCGCGCAGCACGTTCTTGAGCAGTTTTCCGGACGCGTTGCGGGGAAGCTTGCCGTCATGGCGCGCAATGTGAGCCGGCACCTTGAATGCTGCCAGCGTCTCGCCAACCCACTGACGAATCTCCTCATCCGACAGCGATGAGCCCTCGCTCAGTTCCAGCACTGCCTTCACCTCTTCCCCAAGTTCCTCATGAGGGACTCCGATCACCGCCGCATCGGCGATCTCGGGGTGCTCCACGAGGCGATTTTCGATCTCCACGCAATATACGTTTTCGCCCCCGCGGATGAGCATGTCCGTGGCCCGGTCGGTAATGAAGAGGTATCCATCCGAATCGACATGTCCCACATCGCCGGTATGCAACCAGCCGTCCCGGATTGCCTTGGCGGTGGCTTCAGGATTGTCCCAGTAGCCCGCCATGATAATGGGCCCGCGAATCAGCACTTCGCCCGTGGTTTCCATGGGTAGGTGGTTTCCTTCGGCGTCGGCTATGGCGATGTCAACCGTTGGTACCGCCGTACCGACCGAGTGGACCTTGTCCACGGTTGCCCCGGCACTGAGAACCGTGGCCACTGATGAGGATTCCGTGAGTCCGTAGGCGTTGGATGTCGCCTTGACGTTGTGGAAGGTTTCCCTGACGCGCCGCTGGAGTTCCTCGGCCGAGGGTGAGCCGCCGAAAGCAACTGACCTCACCGATCCAAGGTCGTGGTTGTGACGGGACTCGCTCTCACAAGCCCGCCAGATCAGGGTGGGCACTGTCGCCCAAATGGTGACTTGTTCGCGCTCGATCACGTCGAACACCTTCTCCGGGGTGACCTTCCCGTCGGGAATCACCAGGCGCAGTCCGCCGGTGAAGCCGACGACCAGCACGGTGTGGCAGCCGGAGACATGAAACAGCGGGGAGGTGAGAAGCGACACGATCTGGCCACCTTCGGTCACCACGCTGGCTTGCGGGTTGGTCACAGACACGAGCGCAATGCTGAACAGTGTGTTCTGGAGGCTTGCCAGCATGTTGCCATGTGTGCTGATCGCGCCCTTGGGTCGACCTGTGGTGCCGGAGGTGTAGAAGATCACCGCCGGGTCGGACTCCGCGATGTCGGTGGTTGGAAATCCCTCGGCAGGCTCCCGCACGAGTTCGGCGAACTCATGCAGTTCCGCGTTGCCGCTGGTCTGGGGAAAGTCAGACGGGGAAGCCCCAATGAGATACACGTGTTCCACGTCGGGTGCGTTGTGGAGTTCCTGGTGGATCCTGTCGAAGCGTCGACGATCGGCCACGAGCACCTGTGAACCACTGTGATTCAATCCGTAGAGGACCTCATCGGCATTCCACCAGCCGTTGAGACCCACGAGAATCGCTCCCATGTCAACGGTGGCCCAGAAAGTGGTGCACCACTCGGGATTGTTCTCGCTCAGCACTGCAACGCGGTCACCTTTGGAAACTCCGGCGAGTTCCAGAGCTGCCGAGGCAGCGTTGGCCTGCTGGAGGAATTCTGCGTAGCCGATCCGGCGATCGCCGTACACGATGAATTCCTTGTCTCCGTGTGCAACACCGAAGATCTCTGCAAGTGAGCGAAGGTGAGGCAGCCGGTTGACGTACTCCTTGAGCGGATAGCCGCGGTCGAGGTTGACCTCCACCTCGAACTGCCCGCCAGGCCCGGTCAGTTGTTCAGCGATCTCCTGTGGTGTGGTCATGGGTATGGATTCTGGCAGATGGCCGGCGGTCAGAGCTCAATTCCGGCGCCACCGCCGACGTTTTCCACTCAATGCGGGAACTTTCCGGGCTCTGTCTGCGTCAGAAGGCTTGAACACCGCAAGTCCCGGTGGATCATCCGATGAGAGGGCGTCCCGAATGGAAACCGAAAGTGGCCAGGAGAGTCCCGACCGACACGGCCGAGCAACTGGCAGCGTTGATTCAGGCATTGCTGATTCAAGCATTGCCGGCTCAAGTGAGGAAGGATCTGAGTTGACAGAGGCACCTTCCCAAAAGCCTTCCGCCAAGAAGGGCCATCGCGGCCTGAAGTCGGCGATGGCAGCCGCTGCAGTGTTGTTGCTGGCGGTCGGGATCTGGGCGCTCACGCGCTCGGTGAGTGAATCAGACTCGGGCGATCCGGGTCAGGCAGACTCGGCGTTGATCCCGCAAGAGGACCTGCAGGTGGATTCGTCGCCGATTGACGAGGGGATCCCAGCGCAGACGGCTGAGGGTTACGCCGAAGCCCCGCCTGAGGAGATCACGGCCACTGACGTGGTGATAGGTCCATCCTCCAGCACAGAGTTGGTCAAGACCGGGCGTATGGAGATCGCCGTCGAGGACCTCGGCTCCGCGACGCGGCAGGGGTCGGAGGCGATCGAAGCCCTCGGCGGATTCACGGCGGCGTTGGAGGTGCAGAACAGCACGACGCTTCCATTTGCCAGTGCCGCCTACCGGGTACCTCCCGAGTCCTTCGATGAGGCGAAATCGGGCTTGGCACAGATAGGCGACGTGCAGTCGGAGACGTCATCGGTGCAGGACATTGCGACTGAATTGGCTGACCTGGACAGCAGGCTCCAGACCCTCGATGTGAGCATCGAGCGCTTGCGCGGGTTTCTCGGCGAAAGCACTGATGCGTTGGCAATCGGAGGCCTGGAAGCAGAATTGACCCGACGCGAGAGCGAGGCGGCCTCGCTGAGGGCGCAGCGGAAGGCTCTGGATTCCCAAGTTGAGTACGCCACCCTGAATGTGACCTACTCCGCCACAGTTCCCGTGGAACCGGTGTCCGAAACCCGCACAGGGTTTGCCGGCGGACTGTCCTCGGGTTGGGATGCGGCAACCTGGGTTCTGCGATCGGCGGCGGCCGCGTTCGGTTTCCTACTTCCGTTCGTGCCCGTGCTCGCGGTCGCGGCGCTGATTGTGTGGCTGGTGCGCAGGAGCCGCCGTCAGAGCCGGGCCAGCACGTGATCGACGCACTGGGTCAGTGCGGAGACGTCGCTCGGATCGATGGCCGGAAACATTGCCACCCGGAGTTGGTTGCGGCCGAGCTTGCGGTACGGCTCCGTGTCGATGATCCCGTTGCTGCGAAGCACCGCGGCAAGCACCGCGGCATCAACTGATTCGTCGAAGTCGATCGTGGCCACCACATGGGACCGCTTGGCGGGGTCCGTCACGAAGGGGACAGCAGACTCGTGGGAGTCCGCCCAGCCGTACAGCGTTTCGGCGGAGTGATCGCAGCGGCCGGCGGAGAACTCCAATCCGCCGTTCTCCAGGATCCAGCGGGCCTGCTCCGAAGCGAGGAAGAGCGTGGCCAGAGCCGGGGTGTTGTAGGTCTGATCCTTGCGTGAGTTGTCGAGTGCAATCTTGAGATCGAAGAAGGCGGGGATCCAGCGGTCGCTTGCGGCAATCCTCTCGATTCGCTCGATGGCCCTCGGCGACACAGCCGCCATCCAGAGGCCGCCGTCGGATGCGAGCCCCTTCTGTGGTGCGAAGTAGTAGACGTCCACCTCGGATGCGTCGAAGCGCAGCCCACCTACGGCCGAGGTGGCATCCACCAGGACCAGGGCGTCGGGGTCGGCACCTGCGGGGCGGCGCAGGTCCATTGACACACCCGTGGAAGTCTCGTTCTGAGTCAGACAGTACGAGTCCACGCCGTCTTCGGCTGAAGCCTGCGGATGGTCGCCGGGTGCCGCGGTGATGACCGTGGGGCTACCCAGTTGGGGCGCATTCGCAGCCGCCGTGGCGAATTTCGAGGAGAATTCACCGAAGCTGAGGTGCTGGGAACGATTCTCGATGAGTCCGAAGGTGGCCGCGTCCCAGAAGCAGGTCGTTCCGCCGTTGCCCAGGATCACCTCGTAGCCGTCAGGCAACGAGAGCAGCTCAGCGAGCTGATTACGCAACTCCGAGACCATGAACCGCACGGTGCTTTGCCGGTGAGAGGTTCCCATGAGGTGACCGGCCGAGCCGGCCAGCATCTCAATTGCTTCAGGGCGGACCTTGGATGGCCCCGAACCGAAGCGGCCGTCGTGGGGAATCAGGTCCTCTGGCAGGTCGATGTCAGGAATGAGCACTCCCACAGTCTCGCAGCGCGAGGCCCGCCGGGTAAACCCGTAACCCGCGCCGTCGTACGCGGAGTAAATTCGAAGCATGACGAGCCCACGATCACGGATCTCCAAAAGAGTTGCTGCAATCACTCCTTCGGCCACCTTGGCGGTCGACGCCAAGGCCAAGGCATTGAAGGCCGAAGGTCGTGACGTGATCGGATTCGGTGCAGGCGAACCCGACTTCGCCACGCCCGGGTACATCGTGGCGGCAGGCGCCGAGGCTTGTGCCGATCCCGCCAACCACAAATACAGCCCGGCCCCGGGTTTGCCGGTCCTGCGGGAAGCCATCGCAGCCAAGACACTGCGCGATTCAGCAGTGGCGGTGGATCCGGCCGCGGTATTGGTCACAAACGGCGGCAAACATGCCGTGTATTCCTCGATTCTCACCTTGGTTGACGAGGGTGACGAGGTGTTGTTGCCGGCGCCGTACTGGACCACCTATCCCGAACCTGTGCGTTTGGCCGGGGGAGTGCCGGTGGAGGTTCCAGCAGGAATCGAGAACGGCTTTCGGGTCACGGTTGATCAACTCGAATCAGCGAGGACCGACCGCACCAAGGTCCTGATATTCGTGTCGCCCTCCAATCCCACCGGAGCGGTGTATCCGCGATCGGAGATCTCCGAGATCGGGCGTTGGGCAGCCGAACACGAGATATTCGTGATCACCGATGAGATCTACGAACACCTCACGTATGGAGATGCCGAGCACCATTCGATCCTTGAAGTCGTGCCTGATCTGCGCGATCACTGTGTCATCGTCAACGGAGTCGCCAAGACATACGCAATGACTGGCTGGCGGGTCGGCTGGATGATTGCACCGCCAGATGTGACCAAGGCTGCTGCGGGACTCCAGAGCCACATGACATCCAACGTCTCCAACGTGTCCCAGATGGCTGCTCTGGCGGCGGTTAGCGGCGGTCTCGCCGCGGTGGAGGACATGCGAGCGGTGTTCAACATCCGCCGCGTCAAGATCCACCAGATGCTCAACGAGATCCCGGGTGTCACCTGCCTGGAACCCGAAGGTGCCTTCTACGCCTATCCCGATCTGCGCGGCCTGCTCGGAGTGGAACTCTCGGGTCACACCGCAGCGACAACGCTTGAGTTGGCGGATGTGATCCTGGATGTAGCCGGGGTGGCGTTCGTGCCGGGCGAGGCTTTCGGCACGCCAGGATATGGCCGATTCAGCTTTGCCATGGACACCGATGACATGGTCGAAGGGATCACCAGAATCGGCAACTTCGTGACCGGTTAGGCGCCGAGCCAGTGGAGATTCATCCATACGGTGAGTGGCCTTCGCCGCTGTCGCCGGAGCGTGCCACCGGATCCACGCCCCGGTACGGGGATCTGTTGCTCAGTGTGTCGGATCTTGGTCACCCATTGGTGTGGTGGTCCGTGGTGGAGTCGGGCAGGGGTGTGATCTGGAGAGCCGCGGTGAAAGACGGTCGCGCCACTGATCAACGGCGTTTCGATGTGGTTGACTCGGTCAGAAGCCGGGTGAACGAATACGGCGGCGGTTCCTTCTGGGTGCGGGGGGAGACGCTGTTCTGGGTGGAAGATGCTGATCAACGAATCAGACGGCTGGATCCGGACGGCCATGTCACGGTTCTCACGCCTGAGCCGCCTGTCACCGGTGCGTGGCGGCACAGCTGCGGGGTGATGCTTCCGGGTCGGGACTGGATGATCGTTGAACGGGAGCTGCATACGGATCTCGATGGATCGGATCTCGCCGAACCGGTCAACGAACTGGCCTGTGTGGCCACAGATCATCCCGAAAGCCACACGTTGGTCAGAGGAGCCGATTTCGTCGCTGAACCCGTACTCTCTCCCGACGGTACGCACTTGGCGTGGCTCCAGTGGGATCACCCGAACATGCCGTGGACGGCGGCCGAGCTCTGGGCTGCCGAGATCACCAGGGAAGATCCGCCCCGGATCCGCTCGCCGCGTCGACTGGCCGGCGGTGTGATGCACGGCAGGTCCGCCGGGCTGGAGCGTGGCGTTTCCGTGTGTGGTCCGCAATGGTCGCCGCTCGGCGTTCTGCACTTCTGCGACGATTCAGCGGATCGCTGGTTGCTCCGACGGATGCCATCTGCCGGTTTGCCCCCGGAATCTGTGGGTGAATCGGCGGTGCCAATTCATGACGGATCCGGCGAGGTCGGAGAGCCGAGGTGGGTAGGTGGAGGAAGTCGCTACGGATTTTCTGGCAACGAAGACATCCTTCTGGCCGAGAACGTAGATGGCCTCGGATCCCTGGGTGTGCTCCATGGCGAGAGTGGTGAGTACGAGCTGTTGCCGTTCGACTACACGTGGATTCAGAGTCTGGCGGTGTCGCGCGACATCGCCGTGGCGATCGCCGGTAGTGGACTTCGTCTGACTGCTCCGACCGTGATCGACCATTCGGGCGGCAACTCGTTTTCGCTGGCGCCCGACACGCCATCTGTGGAATCGGCATCGATTTCTCGGCCGGAAAGGATCACCTATCCCACCGCTGATGCCGAGGTGGCACACGGGTTGTTCTATGAGCCGAAACTCGCCGGTGTGAGCGGCCCTGATTCAGACAAACCTCCGTTGCTGGTTCGGATACACGGGGGCCCCACCGCCGAAGCACGCTCGGAGTACAGCTCCTCGGTTCAATTCTGGACGATGGCCGGCTTCGCCGTGCTCGACGTCAACTACCGGGGTTCGTCCGGATTCGGGCGTCGATATCGGGATCTGCTCAACGGGGAGTGGGGAGTGGCCGAGGTAGCGGATTGTATTCATGCGGCCGAGTACCTCGCGGGTGCAGGACGCGTTGATCCGCTGCGTTGTGTGATTCGGGGCGGATCAGCGGGGGGATTCACAGCCCTTGAAGCCGTGTGTGCTTCCGCCACCAAATCAGGTTTCCATTTCGCCGCCGCCACATCCCTGTACGGCGTGACCGATCTGACCGCGATGGCTGCGGACACGCACAAGTTCGAAGCCCGCTATCTGGATGCACTGGTCGGCCCGTTGCCGCAAGCCGAAGAGCGATACCGGCAAAGATCACCTCTCGCGCACCCTGAGCGAATCGGTGCACCGGTACTGATCCTGCAAGGTCTGGCTGATCGTGTCGTTCCGCCGTCGCAGGCCGAGGTCCTCGTTGATGCCATGAGGCACAACGGGATTGATCATGAGTACAAGACCTATGAAGGTGAGGGCCACGGGTTCAGGCAACCAGCCACCATTTCCGACGCCCTGGAGCGCGAGATGCGGTTCTACGGACGGGTAATGGGATTTGAACCCGCCGTCCTCGAAGGCTCCTGAACCGATACCGGCGGCGCGGATCCGCATCACAACTGGTGAGTTGTATCGCCACGCGCCACGATGGGGGCCATGCGCGTACTGGTTACGGAAAAGATTGCCGACAGCGGACTTCAGAAGCTGAGGGATGCCGGCCATGAGGTCGATGTCCAGATCGGGTTGTCCGCTGGTGATCTGCTCACGGCGGTCCCGGGCGCCCATGCCCTGATCGTGCGTTCCTCCACCGAGGTGACCGCCCAGGTGCTTGCTGCCGGCACCGATCTAGTGGTTGTTGGCCGCGCCGGAATCGGGCTCGACAACGTTGACACCTCCGCCGCCACCGAGCGAGGAGTGATGGTGGTGAACGCTCCCCAGTCCAACACCTTGTCCGCCGCCGAGCACACGATGGCGCTGCTGCTCAGTCAGGCGCGGAATGTGCCTCAGGCCCATGCGGCACTCAAGGACGGGCGCTGGGAGCGGAGCAATTGGACCGGTGTGGAGTTGAGCGACAAGACCCTGGGAATCATCGGGTTGGGCCGGATCGGCAAGTTGGTGGCGCAACGGGCAATGGCCTTCGGCATGAGGTTGGTGGCATACGATCCCTTCGTCGGTGCGGAGCGGGCCCGTCAGATGAACGTGGAGATGCTCGGCCTCGAGGATCTGGTGGCCCAGAGTGACTTCATCACGCTCCATTTGGCCAAGACACCCGAAACGATTGGGTTGATCGACAGCGAGCTTCTATCGAAGGCCAAGCCCTCCTTGCGGCTCATCAATGTGGCCCGTGGCGGGATCGTCAACGAGGCGGACTTGGCCTCCGCAGTGGCCAACGGCACGATCGCCGGCGCTGCACTGGACGTATTCGACTCTGAGCCCACCACGGAATCACCTCTTTTTGATGTCGATGAGATCGTGGTCACACCACACTTGGGCGCCTCCACTGCGGAGGCGCAGGACAAGGCCGGCGACACGATCGCCG
Organism: Microthrixaceae bacterium; assembly: GCA_020027475.1. Lineage (GTDB taxonomy): Bacteria > Actinomycetota > Acidimicrobiia > Acidimicrobiales > Microtrichaceae > JAHRAZ01. The sequence continues at coordinate 17,192 of JAHRAZ010000103.1, read as the reverse complement.
ACATGGTCGAGTTGGCTCTTGCCGGAGACTTCGTTCCTAATGCGGTCAACGTGGAGGCTGCGGAGGCTTCCGAGACGGTGAGGCCCTACCTGCGGCTCGGAGAACGTCTGGGACAGATATTCGCGGGCCTTTGTGGTGAGTGCTCCGACAGCATCGACATCGAATACCAGGGACAGATCGCCGAGTCCGATACCCGAATCCTCACCCTGTCGGTCCTCAAGGGATTCTTCACCGGAATCCGCGGCGGTGAACCGGTGAGCTACGTGAACGCACCGAAGGTTGCCGAGGAGCAGGGCATCGAGATCCGGCCGACCTCCACCACGACCACTCGGGATTTCGTGAACCTGATTTCGATTCGCGGCGGCGGCCACCATCTCGCAGGAACGTTGACCGGGCTGAATGCGGCTCCGAGCCTCGTGGCGATCGACGATCATGCGATCGACGTCCCACCCAGCGATTTCCTCGTGATCATCCGCAACGACGACCGCCCGGGGATGATCGGCAAGGTGGGCACGGTGCTGGGTGAAGCCGGAGTGAACATAGATGACATGGCTGTTGGTGCCTCGCCGGAGGGTGAGCGAGCACTCATGGTGATGGCCGCCCACAACCAGATTCCCCCTGAAGTCGCAGACCAATTGCGCGCTGTGGACGGCGTGACCTCGGTGGCCGTGATCAACTCCTGAGCGCTAGGATGCCCGTGGCGAATTCAGGGGGATTTCGAATGATTCTTGGGCGGCGACTGGTGGTTCCAGTTGTGTTGTTGGCGGTGACTGCGATGCTGGCCGCGTGTCAGACACCGCCTCCTCCGGCAGGCTCGGCCAGAAGCTGCTCGGTCGGCATTGTCGGGGACTCACTCACCGTGGGATCCCAGCCCTACTGGAACAAGGCCTTCGGCGAGCGGGGATGCAAGGTCCAGTTCGTCAATGCCTGGAGTGGCCGCCCCACTGCGGACGGGGTGCAGGCGATCGAACGCCTCGTTCAACTCGGATGGTTGCCTGACATTCTCGTGGTTGCCCTGGGCACGAACGATTCAGTTCATCCCGGCAAGTTCGGCGGTCAGGTTGAACGGGTCATGTCATTGGTCCGCGATCGACCGGTTGTGTGGGTCAACCTCGACAAACCATGGGTGGAGCACACCCTCAACTTCGCACTTCGCACGGTCGATGCCCGTTACAGCAATCTTCACGTCTACGACTGGAACAGCTTTGCTGACAGCTATCCGCAAATCCGCCTGTGGGACCGGATCCATCTGACCGATGGCGGCTACAACCTCCGAGCCCACATGATCGCCAACTTCGTATCGGGCCGTTAGACACTGGGTTTCCAGCTAGACACTGGGTATCCAGCTAGACACTGGGCATCCAGCCGGGACGCTTCTCTTCGTGACTCGAGATCTTCTCGTGGTGATCGAGGGTGATCCCGATGTCGTCGAGACCGTTGAGGAAGCGGTGCTGAATCGCCGGGTCCAGCGGGAACGACTCCTCGAACTCGATTTCCGGCGCTTCCACAGTCAGTCGTTCTACATCGATGACAACATGCAGCTCGGGATTGTCCACCACCGCTGCCATCAGGTCCGCGACGGCACCATGGGGGAGTTCAGCGGGCACCAGACCGTTCTTGGTGGCGTTGTTGGCGAAGATGTCGCCGAATCGGGGGGAGATCACCGCTGCGAATCCGTGCTGCTGTAGAGCCCAGACGGCATGCTCGCGGCTCGAGCCGGTGCCGAAGTTCTCTCCCGCCACCAAGATGTTGGCTCCCTGATGGTCTTCTCGATTCATTACGAAGTCGGGGTCATCGCGCCATTCGGCGAATAGCCCCTTTTCGAATCCCGTCCGCTCCACCCGCTTGAGCCAATCGGAAGGGATTATCTGGTCGGTGTCCACGTCGCTGCGATCCAGTGGAACGACGGTTCCGGAAACTGTGATTACTGGTTCCATTTCAGATGTCCTCCGGGGTGGCGAAGTGGCCCTTGATTGCGGTTGCGGCGGCGACACCGGGAGAAACCAGGTGGGTTCGGCCTCCGCGGCCTTGTCGACCTTCGAAGTTTCGATTGGATGTGGACGCGCAGCGTTCTCCCACGGACAGTTTGTCAGGGTTCATCGCCAGGCACATCGAACATCCGGGTTCGCGCCAGTCGAATCCGGCTTCGATGAGGACGTCATGCAGCCCTTCGGACTCAGCCTGAGTTTTCACAGCGAAGGACCCGGGCACCACGAGCGTTCGCACGTTCGGGGCCACGCTTCTGCCCTTGTCGAGCGCAGCTCGCGCCACCCCAGCGGCGGCCCTCAGATCCTCGATGCGTGAGTTCGTGCAAGAACCGATGAACACCGTGTCAACGGCCACATCGCGGATGGGAGTGCCGGCGGTGAGTCCCATGTACTCCAGAGCCCTGCTGGCCGAGGTTTTCTCGCTATCGCTTTCGAAATCGTCCGGACCGGGGATCAAGGCATCGATCGGCATCACCTGACCGGGGTTGGTTCCCCAGCTCACATGTGGCTCGATCGTGGCAGCGTCGATGAAGACTTCCTTGTCGAACCGAGCGCCTTCATCGGTGTGCAGGTCCTTCCAGTGCGCCAGTGCTTCGTCCCAGTCGGCTCCGGAGGGAGCGTTCTCGCGGCCCGCCAAGTAGTCGAAGGTGACATCATCAGGGGCTATGAGACCGGCTTTTGCGCCTGCCTCGATCGACATGTTGCAGACCGTCATGCGGCCCTCCATGGAGAGCCCGCGGATGGCCGACCCGCGGTATTCGGCGATGTAGCCCATTCCGCCGGAGGTTCCGATCTCTCCCAGGATCGCCAGGATGATGTCCTTGGAGGTGACTCCGGGCTGGAGCTCCCCTTCGACGGTGATGGAGAGCGTTTTCGGCTTGATCTGATGAAGTGTCTGCGTAGCGAGGACATGCTCGACCTCGCTGGTGCCGATGCCGAAAGCCAGTGCTCCGAAGGCTCCGTGGGTGGCCGTGTGGGAGTCACCACACACGATCGTCATTCCCGGCAGCGTGCGGCCCTGTTCGGGGCCGATGACGTGGACGATGCCCTGGCTGGGGTGACCCATGGGAAAGTTCGTGATTCCCGTTTCCGCAGTGTTCGCCCGCAGGGTGTCGATCTGTTTGCGGCTGACCTCGTCCTCGATCGGACGGTCTATGTTCTCTGTGGGAACGTTGTGGTCTTCGGTGGCCAGCGTGAGGTCGGCACGACGCACGCCGCGGCCGGCGATGCGCAATCCGTCGAACGCCTGCGGGGAGGTGACCTCGTGGATCAGGTGAAGATCGATGAAGAGCAGGTCGGGCTCGCCGGCGGCGGAGTGCACCACATGGTGATCCCAGATTTTCTGGGCCAGTGTTCTCGGAGCCTGACTGGACTGCGTGTCTGCTGTTGACTCAGACATTCGGTCGCCTTTCGGTGTTGAGCTTCGTTGAGGGCGCTTGGTGGGCATTACTTGGTGGGCATTCTTTGATGGGCATTGTGCCGTCCTAGTATGTGGGATATACTTCCCAACCAATGGGAACTAGCATAAGCGGAGTCGGGGTTCTCGACAAGTCGGTTCAAGTGTTGAACGCGGTCGCCACAGAGAAGCTGACCCTCAACGAACTCGTCGTACGAACCGGGCTGCCGCGCGCCACCGCTCATCGGCTGGCGTCGGCATTGGTGGATCACGACCTGATGCGGCGGACCTCCGACGGCCGGTTCGCCCTTGGACTGCATCTCCTGGCTCTCGGACGCCACGCCACGGAACAGTTTCCGCTGGCAGAACGCGCCGGGCCGGCTCTGGAAAACCTCAGGGATCACACCGGGGAGTCGGTGCAGCTGTATGTGGTGGACGGCGACGAGCGGATCTGCGTAGCCGCACTCGAGTCTCCGCACGGCCTGCGAACCATCGTGTCGGTGGGCGCTGCGTTGCCAATGGACAGGGGTTCGGCCGGCGCCGCGCTCATCAACGACGTCGGTGAAAGGGGATGGTCCGCCTCGGTGCAGGAGCGCGAGGCGGGAGTTGCCAGCGTTTCGGCTCCGATACACACCAGCGATGGCGTTGTGGTCGCCGCTGTTTCGGTCTCGGGTCCACTGGAACGGATGGGGGAATCCCCCGGAGAGCAGTACGGACCGGAGGTCCTGATGGCGGCGGAAGCGATCTCAGAAGCGGGGTGATGTTCGACTCCGGTGTTGGAGCACCATGGCCGGCCATGGGCATCACCGGTCACGGGGCTCAGCGGCGCGGTTTGCCGCGCTGGTTTGCCGCCCGCGCCCGGGATCGTTGATCGCGCTGGTGTCTGAGGTCCCGTTCTCGTTGTTCCATCTCGATTTCCAGGTTCTCCACTTCGGCCACCAGAGCGTGCCAGAGATCCAGACGGGCGGGATCTACCTGGCCGGCGCTCACGGCCGCCAGGAGTCCGCAGCCCGGTTCGTTGGTGTGGGAGCAATCCGCGAAACGGCATTCCTGCGCGAAGGATGCCAAGTCGGCAAATGCGAGTTCGAGTCCCTCGTCACAAGCCCACAGCCCGACGCCACGAATTCCCGGCGTGTCGATGAGCCAGCTTCCGTCGCTGAGCGGAATCATCTGACCTGCGGCGGTGGTGTGCCGCCCCCGCCTGTCTCCTTGTCGAACCTCGGCCGTGAGTTGTACCGGGTGGCCCGCCATGGCATTTGCGAGAGTCGACTTGCCGACTCCGGATGCACCCAGCAATGCCGACACGGATCCGCAAGGAAGCAGGTTCGACAGTTGGGAGAGTTCGACATCGTGGCGGGTTGACACACAAATCACGGGGACACCCGGCGAGTAGCGCTCGGCCAGCTCTTTGAGGGCGCCGGCTTCATCCGCCGAAATGAGGTCTGATTTGGTCAGCACAACCACAGGCTGCGCCCCGCTTTGCCAGGCCTGGGTCAGCTCGCGGGCCAGACGGGACACGTTGAGTCCGGAATCCATGGCCTGCACAACGAGTACGTGATCCATGTTGGCAGCCAGCGCCTTTGAGGTGACCGCCACATCATCACGGCCACCACCCGGCGACCTTCGCTCGAAGACGGTCCGTCTGGGAAGAATTTCCTCTATGCGGCCGGCCTCTTCATCGAGCGCGCAGATGTCACCGACCACCACGCGACGCACAGCCTTGGCCGCCACCACCAGGAGTTCTGTGGCGTCTCCCGGCGCAACGGTGATCCCGCCCTTGTCGATTCGCACCACCGTCACGGGGACACGCTCGGCAGGTGCATCCGAAGGGCGATCGTCCCACACCGACTGCCAGCCGTCGTCCCAAGCGGGTGGACGGCCATTGTTGTTGGGCGGGGATCGCACACCTCCATGGTGCCACGGCCCTATCGTCTGTTGACGTGTCGAAGACTCTGGCCGCCATAGACATCGGCACCAACTCTGTTCACATGGTTGTTGCCCGAATGCGCGAGTCGGGATTCGAGATCGTGACCAAACACAAGGAGATGGTCCGTCTGGGCTCCGGCGAGGGTGACATGAAGGTTCTGGCCGACGATGCCATGGACCGTGGTGTGGCGGCCCTGCGCCGTTGTCGATCGATCGCGGATGGTCAGGACGCTGAGGTTCACGCCGTGGCCACTTCCGCAGTTCGTGAGGCGAGTAACGCCTCGGAGTTCCTCGACAGAGTCCGCAGCGAAGCAGGCATTGACATCAACGTGATCTCCGGCACCGAGGAAGCCCGACTGATCCAGTTGGGGGTTCTGCAAGCCCTTCCCTTGTTCTCCGAGAACCTGGTTCTCGTGGATGTGGGAGGAGGCAGCACCGAGGTCCTGTTCGGACACAGCGCGCATGTCGACTACGCGCGGAGCTTGAAGCTGGGCTCTCTGCGGATGACCCGCATGTTCTTCCCCGACGGCGATGTTCGTAGCGGTTCGGTGGATCAGTGTCGGAAGTTCATCAGTGCAAGGTTGGCCTCCGTGGCACACGAGACGGCTGAACTCCTCCATGACGTTGCGGTGGCATCGTCAGGAACTGCGGAATCACTCGCTGCCATGGCGTACCTGCGCCGCCACGGCGAAGAACCAGAGTCCGCCAACGGACTCGGGTTGTCTCGCAAGACCCTCACATCCCTGATCGCAGAACTGGCCGACGCGAAGAACACGGAGGACCGCCGCGAGATCGACGGAATCGACCGTGATCGCGCCGACATTCTTTTGGGCGGAGCGCTGGTGCTGGAGGGCATAGCCCTGGCACTGGGAATATCCGAGTTCACCATCTCCGAGTATGCGCTGCGCGAAGGGGCCCTCCTGGATGCAGACACCCGTCGCCGCCAGAGTGCGCTGCATCGCCTTTCCGACATCAGGCGCTCGTCGGTGATTCACCTGATGGAGATCTGTGATGACGATATCGATCATTCACATCACGTCGCCCGCCTCGTTGTCTCCCTGCAGGAGCAGTTGGGCGAACACCTGGGTCTCGGAGTCGGTGACCAGGAGTTGCTGGAGGCAGCCGCACTGCTCTCCAACGTCGGACTCTTCATCAGCCACACCGCGCATCACAAACACGGCTATTACGTGATCCGGCACTCCGAACACCTGTCGGGGTTCACTGCGCGTGAAACGGAGATCATCGCTCAGGTGGCGCGCTATCACCGCAAGGCGGAACCCACAACGAAACATTCCGACTTCGCGGCCCTCAGCGCCATCGACCAGGCCAGAGTCCGGGCGATGGCGGCCCTGCTGCGCGTGGCCATCGGGTTGGACCGCAATCACGATGGCGCAGTGGACACGGTTGACGTTCAGTTCTCCAGGAAACGGGTGGAGATCACCGCCCACCCGAGCAACGGCAGTGGCTTGTCGGTGGAGGTCTTCGCGGCCGAAATGCGGGCAGGCCTGCTCGCCTCACTCCTGGATCGCGATGTCAGGATCACCGAGGCGCCACACTCGACTGAACGACCGCCCGACGCACACGCCTCACCCGGCTGAACAGCGCCGCGAAATCAGCCGACCTTCATCACCTCGACCGTCAGGGTGCCCGTTGGTGCCTCGTAGGTGACCTTGTTCCCAACGGCCGCTCCGATCAATGCCGAACCCATCGGCGAGCTGGGCGAAACGACATGCAGGTCGTCATGACGTTCCTCGATGCTGCCCACGAGGTACCGCTCGATTTCGTCGTCATCCTCGTAGCGAACGTGCACGATGCTGCCGACCATCACCTCCCGGGAATTTCCTGACTCCACGACCACGGCGTCTTCGAGGATCTGCGCGACTTTGGCGATTCTGGCCTCCATTTTGGACTTTTCCTCCTTGGCGGCGTGGTACTCCGCATTCTCTTTGAGGTCGCCGTGTTCGCGCGCGCGCTCGATCCGGTCTGCCAACTCGATGCGGCCGTGTGAACGAAGATCCGCCAGTTCGGCCTCGAGGCGGTCATGAGCGGCTTGGGAGAGTTCGTGTGGATTCGCCATAGGTAAGCCATCGTAGGACCCGCTATGATGCCTGCGTGATCAAGGCACAACCACTCAGATCGGTAGTAGCCATTACGTAGCGCGTGCCCAACCGGCGCGCGCATCCAACCGTCCACTTGGTGGGCGGTTTTCTTTCTTTTGTATCCGAACGAGATCTGGATTTTCAGGACATGACACATCGCATAGGAGTTGTCGGCGGGGACGGCATTGGACCTGAGGTCACGGAGCAGGCCTTGGCAGTCCTCGACGCGCTCGGCGTTGATTACACCGCAGTGGAGTACGACCTGGGTGCCAAGCGCTATCTGCTCGACGGCACAGTGCTCCCGGACGAGATCATGGACGAATGGCGCTCGCTCGACGCCATCCTGCTCGGTGCCGTCGGCGATCCTGCCCCGGGCCTGGCGGCTCCTGCGGGCCTGGTCGAACGCGGGATCCTGTTGCGGATGCGGTTCGAGCTCGATCAGTACATCAACTTGCGACCATTCCGATTGCCACCGAAGGCCGACATGGAAGTGATTCGCGAGAACACCGAAGGTGCCTACGCCGGCGAGGGTGGCTTCCTCCGCAAGGGCACCGAGCATGAGATCGCCACTCAGGGTTCGGTCAACACCCGCATGGGCGTGGAGCGTTGTGTCCGCTTCGCCTTCGAGCGGGCGGCAAACACTGATCGTCGCCAGATCCATCTGGTCCACAAGACCAACGTGTTGACCTATGCGGGTGACCTCTGGAGGCGCACCTTCGATGAAGTCGCCGAGGAGTATCCGCAGGTGAGCACCGGGTACGATCACATCGATGCTGCCTGCATTCACTTCGTGGAGCGGCCGCAACGGTACGACGTGATCGTCACCGACAACCTCTTTGGTGACATCCTCACCGACCTTGGCGGGGCGATCTCCGGTGGTGTCGGATTTGCAGCCTCGGCCAACCTGAACCCGGCCCGCACCGGTCCTTCCATGTTCGAGCCGGTCCACGGAACCGCTCCGGACATCGTTGGGCAGAACAAGGCGAATCCGATCGCAGCAATAATCTCCGCGGGCCTCATGCTGGAGTTTCTCGGCGAGGATGACGCCGCAGCGAGGGTCGCGGCAGCCTGTGAAAGTCCGCAGCGATACCGCGGGACAACCGAAGAAATCGGCCAAGCCGTCGCCCAAGCGGCCGCTCAGGGCTGAGGGGAGCAATCATGGCAATCACTCCGACCCAAAACATCTGGATGAACGGTGAGATGGTGCCTTGGGAGGCTGCCCAGATCCATGTGCTCACCCACACCCTCCACTACGGCACCGGCGTGTTCGAAGGAATCCGCGCCTATGAAACACCTGACGGACCGGGCATCTTCCGCCTGACCGACCACATGGAACGCCTGCACGAGTCGGCGAAGATAATGATGATGGACCTCCACTATTCCGTGGAAGATCTGGTCGAGGCCACCAAGGCGGTGGTTCGGGATTCGGGACTGCCGAGTTGCTATATCCGCCCGATCGTCTACTTCGGATATGGCGAAATGGGACTCAACACCCTGCCCTGTGAGACCGAGGTCGCCATCGCCTGCTGGCCGTGGGGCGCCTACCTGGGTGATGACGCAGTCACCAAGGGTGTGAGCATGAAGATCAGTTCATGGACCCGTCACGAACACAACACGATGCCGCCGGCGTCGAAGACCACCGGCAACTACGTGAACTCCTCGCTGGCCAAGGTGGAAGCACTACGGGCCGGCTACGACGAGGCAATCATGCTGAATCCACAAGGATTGGTCTCGGAGTGCACCGGAGAGAACATTTTCGCTTCCCGCGGGGGCCGGTTCATCACGCCGCCAATGTCGGCCGGTGCCCTCGAAGGCATCACCTCCGACACTGTCATGAGGCTCGCCGATGAGCTCGGAATCGAGATCGTCGTGTCGGACCTTGCCCGCTCCGACCTCTACATCAGCGAAGAAATGTTCGTCTGCGGAACTGCTGCGGAGGTATCCGCAGTGAACTCTGTTGACGACAGAGACATTCCGTGTCCGGGTCCGATGACCGTTGCGCTCGCCGATGCGTACGCCAAATGTGTTCGTGGTGAGATCCCGGAATTCAAGGACTGGGTTGAAGTTGCCGACTGACACATCGGAGATCGAGGAGTGAGATGATTGCAACCGGGATTGTTCCCGAGGGTTCACCGAGGAAAGTCGAAATCTTTGACACGACGCTGCGCGACGGTGCTCAGTTCGAAGGCATCTCCCTGACGGTCGACGACAAGCTCAGCATTGCGGAGAAACTTGACTGGCTCGGTGTTCGCTGGATCGAGGGCGGTTATCCGCAGGCCAATCCGAAGGACGCCGAATTCTTCCGTCGAGCCGCATCAGGTGAGTTGAAACTCGACGACGCAACTCTTGTGGCCTTCGGATCCACCCGGCGCGCCGCAGGCCGCGTCGATGAAGACACAACCTTGGCCGCGCTTTTGGAGGCTGGTACGTCGGCGATCTGCATCGTGGGCAAGAGCTGGGATTATCACGTCACCGAGGCGCTTCAGACCACTCTCGACGAAGGTGTGGCAATGGTGTCGGACTCGGTGAAGTTCCTTGTCGGCGCAGGCCGGGAAGTGCTCTTCGACGCGGAACACTTCTTCGATGGTTTCAAGGCGAATCCGGAATTCGCCCTTCGGGTTCTCGAAGCCGCTGCGCTTGCAGGGGCGAGCCGTCTGGTCCTGTGTGACACCAACGGTGGATCACTTCCACACGAGGTTGAACAGATCACCAGGGCCGTGGCGTCGTACTTCGATGGAGTCAACGTCGGGATCCACACACAAAACGACTCCGGTTGTGCAGTGGCCAATTCAGTTGCCGCTGTGGTTGGCGGAGCCACCCATGTGCAGGGAACCATCAATGGATACGGGGAACGCACGGGCAACGCGAACCTGATAACGGTCATCCCGGACCTCACGCTCAAGCTTGGAATCCGGACGCTGCCCGAAGGTCGCCTGGACCGCCTCACAACCGTTTCGCGCCATGTGGCAGAACTCGTGAACCTTCCGCCGCATCCTGCCGATCCGTACGTCGGGTCCTCGGCTTTTGCCCACAAGGGTGGCCTCCACACCTCAGCCCTCGCCCGTTCCGGTGGTGCCTCCTATGAGCACGTCGATCCGGCCGTGGTCGGCAACCACACCAGGGTGCTGGTGAGTGACTTGGGTGGCCGCGCCGGAATGCGGATGAAGGCGGAGGAGTTCGGCATCGACCTCGACGACAGGGCCGCAGCCGAGCTTTCCGAAAGGGTGGCGTCACTCGAATCCGGTGGATATGTGTTCGAGGCTGCGGACGCATCGCTGGAACTGCTGGTGAGACGGGCGAGCGGTTGGGAGCCGGGCTACTGGCAGACCGAGGCCTATCGAGTCTCGAGTTATCACCGCGAGGGGGAGAACTCACTTGACGGTGAGGTCGACCTGGCAACAGAGGCGACGGTGAAGATCTGGATCGATGGTCAACGAGTGGCCGCTGTCGGTGAAGGAAACGGCCCGGTCAACGCGCTCGACGCTGCTCTCAGGGCCGCCCTCAACGGGCGTTACCCAGCGTTGGAACGCATCCATCTCACAGACTTCCGGGTGCGCGTGCTCGACAGTCTCACCCCGGTCGGGATGGCCGACACAGCCTCGGTGGTGCGAGTGCTTGTCGAACACAGCGATGGAGAGGATTCCTGGACCACGATCGGAGTGTCGCCCAACATCATCGAGGCTTCATGGGAAGCTCTGGTTGAGGGCATCACCCATGGGTTGCTTCACAGCAACCCGGTCGGGCTACCTTGAACCCATGGGTGCTCCTGAACACGTCCCGACCTCGGCCACCGGAAAGGTACGCAAGTACTCGTCGCCGCCGAGGCGTGCGGGGGAGTGGCGGGCGAACCGTCCGGGTGAGCTGAGTGGTCCCCAACCCGTTGGAGATGGATTCGGAACTCCGGGGCCCGATCAGGGCTACGCGCTGAGATTGGCCAAGCGATTCCGCGGTCGACTGAAGCTGAAACCGGATGAGGCCGAAGCCGATGCTCTCGCAGGGGCTTCAGCCATCGCCATGAAGCGGTCCGGGCTGTTGGGCCGGGCTCCGATACTGCATGACATCGAGGCCGGATTGGTGGTGTGGGGATTCCTCGACGCCACCGCGGATCCGGCATTGGTCGGGATCCGGCGCGAGTGGTTCGATGGTGTTCACAGCGAGCACCATTACCAGCAACGCCGCAGGATCGTTGATGCCGTCCGAGCCGACCTGCTGGAGCAGAGCACTGACGACATCGGCATTGCCTACGTGGAGGGCTGGGCGGACTGTCTCGACCTCGACCCCTGAGCCCTATTTGCCTCTGGGGACACAACAGGGGCGGCAACTATGGTCGTTTTGTGGATGTGCTGAGCGCAACCGGACTCACTCGGAGATTTGGCGACCGCACCGCTGTGGACGATGTCAGTTTCGGCGTTGCAGCGGGAGAGACCTATGGCCTGCTCGGTCCCAACGGCGCAGGCAAGACGACGACCATCTCCCTGGTGTGCGGCCTTCTGGCGCCCGACTCAGGCACGGTGGTGATCAACGGCGACACGATGGCCACGGATCGGTGCCCGGCCAAGATGTACCTGGGTCTGGTGCCACAGGAAATCGCCCTGTACCCCGACCTGTCGGGACGCGAGAACATGGAGTTCTTCGGTCGTCTCCAGGGATTGTCCGGCGCCCGGCTTGGCGAGCGCATTGATTCCGTGCTCGAACTCGTCGGACTTGCTGATCGTGGCGGCGAAAGGACCGATGATTATTCCGGTGGAATGAAGCGGCGCGCCAACATCGGCGTCGCGCTGCTGCACGAGCCGGAGTTGTTGATCCTCGATGAGCCGACCGTGGGTGTCGATCCCCAGTCGCGCCACGCCATCCTCGATGGCATCGAAGACCTGAAGTCCTCAGGCATGGCCGTGCTCTATACCACCCACTACATGGAGGAGGCGGAGCGCTTGTGCGACCGTATCGGGGTGATGGACGAGGGCCGCCTCGTCGCTGAGGGCTCCACTGCGGAGCTTGTCTCGCTCGTTGGAGAGCACCCCGTGCTGCGCCTGGACGGTGACGGGGACCTGAGGGCCCTGGAGTCCCGCCTCGTCACACTCGACGGTGTGATTGGCTGCACCAGCGCCGATGGTCGACTCGATGTTGTGGCCCGGGAGTCCGCTGCCGTTCTGGGCAAAGTCCTGCAGATCGCGGAGCACAACGGCGTTCGGATAACGGGAGTCAGCATCGACGAGCCGGACCTCGAGGACGTGTTCCTGCACCTCACCGGCAAGGCACTACGCGACTGACATGGCTTCGGCGACATTGATCTTGGCCGGCAACGGCGTACGGCGTGGGTTCCGCAGCCGTTCCCTGCTGCTCATGGGGATCGTGGGTCCCCTCATCCTTGGCTCGGTGCTTGCTCTAGCCTTCGGAGCCGGCGGGCCGACCATCTCCATCGGTCTGGTGAACCTCGACGACTCCGAACTGTCGAACGGAATCACTGACGGTCTCGCCGAAGCCCTCCAAGACAGTCAGTTGGAACTGACGCGCGTCACCGCCGATGACCCCGACGATCTCAGCGACGTGGAGCGGATGGTGTCCGACGGTGAGATCGGGGCGGTGCTGGTGATTCCCGAGGGCTACGGCGCATCGGTGACCGCCACACCCCAGACACTTCGTGTGATCGGAGCCGGTGACAACGCGATCGCCAGCTCGATTGTCACCAGCATCGCGCGCTCGATCGCTGCCGGTACCGATCTGCAGCGAGCGGTCGTGGCGGGGTTCGTCGTTTCCGGGCTGGATCCGTCCTCGGTCCTCGCAGAAGGTCCGGTCGAACCGGTGATATCGGCCGAACAGGTGACCTTCGAGGGAAGATTCGACGCACCTCTGTACTTCGGTCCGCTCGCCATCTTCCTCTTTCTCGGCCTGGGAGTCACCGCTCGCATGTTGCTGCGCGACGAACAGGATGGCGTGCTTGCCCGGATTCGGTCGGCTCTCGTATCGACCCGCGAAGTCGTCGCCGGCTCAGCCATCACGGTGATGGTCATGGGTGCCCTCGCCTCGACAGCGGTCATCCTGGTTTCCACCATCGTGTTCGGAGCGTCGTGGGGTGAGCCCCTGGAGGTCTTTGTCGTGATCGCCGCGTTCGTCGTGGCGGTCGCCGGGCTGTTGGGGTTGATCGTGGGGATCGCCGCGACCGAGTCCCAAGCCGAGTCCTGGACCAACGTCATCGCCTTCACCTTCGCGGTGATCGGCGGATCGTTCTTCGGCGGGGCGCTGCTGCCGGGCATCCTCGGAACCATTGGCACGATGACGCCCAATGGGGCAGCAATGCGGGCACTCATCGAGGTCGGCCCAGGCGGTCAGAACCTGGGAGATGTCTGGTATCTGCTGGTGTGGTTGTTCGTCATCGGCATCGTGGGGATTCTCGTCGGCGCCAGGCTTCTGGCCCGGAGGTTGCGGTGAGCGACACAAGGGCCCTTTCGAGGAAGAATTCGCGCTCGAGGATGATTTCGCGCTCGCGGACAGTGCGCACCGTGGTGGGGAACGACCTGCGCCGCCTCAGCCGCGACCGTCTTGCACTGTTCTTCTTGGCGGTACTGCCGTTCGTGCTGATCATCGCCATCGGCTCCTTCATTCCTGCCGAAGATGTGGACGTGGTCCTGGCTGTCGTCGACCACGACGGTGGGGCGATCGCGGATGAGCTGGTGTCGGCGCTTGAGGAGACCGACGGGTTCGATGTGGATGCCTCCTACGGGCGTCGCGACGCCGAGCGGGAGATTCGGATCGGCCGGTTGAATGCGGCAGTGCTCATTCCTGCGGGTTTCAGCGCCGATGTCGAGTCAGGAACCGGGTCAGTGGAGATCCTGGTCGATCCGACCAGTTCGTCGGCCATGCTGGTTCAGACGGCACTCAGCGAGGCGATCGACGACAAGGGTGCGGTGCTCACCGTCGAACGTGAACTCGAGTCGGCAGGTTCCGCCGCTCCGTTGCAGGCGGCAGATGACGCTGTCGATGGACTCGAGGAATCCGAGGTCGACCTGGAGATACTCGGTACCGAGTCGGGTGGTTCGAACTTCGCGTTCGTCGCCGGCGGTCAGATGATCCTGTTCATGTTCGTGAACTCACTCGTCGCTGGAGCCGGGTTCATCGAGATGCGCCGCCTCGGGATTCTGGGCCGGGCACTGGCCGGTCCGGTCGACGGGGGAGACATGCTGTTGGGACTCGGCATGTCGCGCTTCGTCATCGCCACATCCATGGCGGCGGTCATAGCGGCGATGGCGGTGCTCGTCTATGGAGTGGACTGGGGCAGCCTGTTGGTGATGGCCGGTGTAATCGGTCTGTTCGGCCTCGTGGCGGCGGGCGCCAGCATGTTGATCGGCGCGGTATTCGACGAACCGGATGCGGCTGTGAGCTTCGGGATTCCTGTGGGTCTCGCAATGGCGGCCTTGGGGGGCTGCATGTTCCCGCTGTTCCTCGCTCCGCCCGCCATGCAGGTGGCCGCGAAGATCCTCACGCCGCATGCGTGGGCGGTGGACGCGATTCTTGGCTCCGCCTACGACAACGATGGCATCGTCGACCTGTGGGCCAACTTCGCGGTGCTTGCCGTGTGGGCAACCGTGCTGTTGGTGGCGGCCCGGATCCTGGCCCGCCGTCGGCTGCCGGGAGGTTGACCGTGTTTTGTGCAGGTTGCAGCTCGGCTACTGGGTCACAGGGAGCCGGCATCGATGACCAGCAACGTCACCAGCAGTCCGATCACCGAGCAGTTGATGAGGGTGATCGGCCACTTCCAGCGATGATCAGCAGCCCAGAACCGGCGGATCGATGCCAAGTTGAATCCAATGGCCACCACTCCGACCGTGATGCCGATCCACGGGCCCACACCCTTGGCGATACCCAGAGCGGGCAGGACCCACGGAAAGACTATGTAGGCGAGCAGGCAGCGGATTCCGGAGATCATCACCGACTGGCTGAACACGGTGGCGGCGGAGTCAGTGGGCGCCTTCTCGAGGGGCGCTGGTGTGGTCACTGCTGCGTTGTGAGTCACTGCATCGGAAGTTGGAACGCCGACTTGGGCAGCGCCGCTGCCGGCTACAGAGGTTCGGGTCATGACACTGCCAGTCTCGCGTGTTCTGCCCAGCGATGCGTAACGGGAACGGATCTGTCCAGAGGCTGGTTGTCACACGGGCGTTTGGTTGTAGAACACCGAATCCCGCTGGAAGGGCCCGGCGTTCTCGGCCGCCATCAAGGTTGCCCGGGGACCACAGGGTTCTTCTGGTCCGCTTTGATCGTTGTTTGACGCGGCGGTCACCACGAATCAGGCGATGATCTCCACCGGCGTGCCGAGTGGCAGATCGGCGTTGAGTTGGGTGATCACCTCGTTGGGGAGTCGAACACAACCGTTTGAGACGTCCTGACCAAGGAGATCCGGTCGGCTGGTGCCGTGCATGGCGATCACGGGCACGCCGTCGTCGAAGATGTCCATCTGCTCGCTGTAGCCGTTGAGAGGAAGAACGTGCGGGCCGTAGAAGCCGGAGGGATCCCGGTTCTCCTTGTCGGTAATGTAGAAGCGTCCGGTCGGGGTACGGCTCGAGTCCTTGCCGACAACGACGGTGGTGTCAGCGATCACTTCGCTGCCTTTGTAGACCGTAAGTTGGTTATCGGAGAGCCTTAGCTCGACTTTGTAGTCGTGCTCACTCAGGTCCACGGTGTCGGTGTTGATCCAGCCTTCGGTTTGATTCGGCCGGACCGGAAGCATCACCTTGGCCCAGTTGCCCCGGGTCTCGGTGACCACGAAGTTCAGGGGCCCCCCAAAGGGTGTGGGATTGGAAAAGTCCCAGCCGGTCTCGGTGGCAGTCCTGCCCTGAATCGGGTAGTCGACTCTGGGGAGAGCATCGCGGGGCGGGTACTGCACCTGGCTGCTTGGCAATTCGGGTACGTCCCAGATCGTCACGGGCTGAGCTGTTTCCCATTCGGGGGGTGCGGTATGCAGAACCGCAACGCTGGTTGCTTCGGGTTTCGCGGTGGCGACTTGAGCGGTCGGTGCCGGACGGAGCGCCTCAGATGTGGGTGGTGTCGTGGTTTCGGTGGTGGTGGTAGTGGTCGTCACCGGAGCCGCAACGGGTTCTTCGGAGTCCCGCAGAAACAGCATCCATGCCAGTAGGCCAAGGATCACTGCGGCGGTGACACCCAGAACGGCGAGGCCACGGCTCTGCTCGGATGGCTCGGCATCTTCTGGTTCCTGCGGGTCGGACTCATCTGCGTCGGCTTCTGACCCTGCGGCGGCGGCCGCTGCTGCCGCGGCCTGGCGGCTTCTGGCGCGCCTCACCCGTTTGGGTACGCCGGAGTTCTCAGATCCAGGTTCGGGCTGTGCGGCAGCGGAATCAGCAGCTTCATCGGAATCGGGGAATTCGCCGGAATCCTGCGAGCTACCGGAGTCCTGCGAGTGGCTGGAATCCGGATCTGTGGCGTCGTTCGGTTCGTCTTTGCTCATGACAATCTGTCCTTGATGCTATTGCACCAAGCTGGCATTGCCCATGGACTGATTTTCCCAACCTGAGTGTTCTGTCGGGTTGGGACCGCATTTGGCTTGGGTCCTCAGGTGGGCTGGGACTGCGGGGAGCGGCCGTTGGGTAGCCTCGGAGGGTGACCGAGGACATACGGGTTAGATTCGCCCCCGCCCCCACCGGCTTTCTGCATCTGGGGAGCGCCAGAACGGCACTGTTCAACTGGATGGTCGCCCGCAGGTTGGGCGGCAAGTTCCTCCTGCGCATCGAGGACACCGACACCGAACGCAGCCAACAGGAGATGATCGATGTC
>JAHRAZ010000078.1 GCA_020027475.1 Microthrixaceae bacterium | reverse complement strand
GGGGTTCGCCCAAGTCGGCTCCGTCGGAGGTTGTGGCGGAGAAACCCGGGCTGAATGACTGTCCCAGCACCACCCAGTAGGGATCCTGAGCCCTCTGCACATCCACGGTCCAGTCGAGTCGGGAGGGATTGTCCACTGATGTTGCCGGCGCGGCCTCAGCGGGTTCGGGACCCGAGGTGATGGTGTTCGGCCCGGGATTTCCGCCGGCTGCCGATGCCAGCACAACTTGTTCGACGTTGTAGCCCGTGTCGCGTCCGGCCGACGTGTTGAGGAGTTCCTGTTCCTGAGCGACCTCCACTCGATCGCAGGTCTTGTAGTCCATCAGATCACCGTTGAGGATCTGCTCGACCGTTCCATCGATCTTCACCGCGATCGGCTTGTCCTCGAGCTTGATCAGGTCATCTCGACAGGACTGATTCACGGGTGTGGTTTCAGCGGGGAGGATCACGGTGGGGCCGATTCCCAACTCGGCGATGCCCACAGGAAGGATGGTCTTGGAGCCGCTGAACCAGTCGAGGGATGTTGCCTCCGCCAGTTCGGCAATCGACACGGTGACCACGGAACCGGACACCTCCGGCAGTTCCACCATCACGCTGCTGATTTCACCGCGATCAGCGTCATTCGCGGCCACAGTGACCGGCACATCCACAATCGCCGGTTCCCTGCCATCCACACTCACTGCCAGCTTGGTGGGAATCGAATGGAGCCCATCGTTGATCAGGTCCAGGGTCAATGAATCGAAGCTGATGGTGTCGCCGGAGCGGATCTCGATCCATGCTCCCAGCGAACCATTGACCGGTGTCTGCCATGCCGTCGCGGGATCGCCGTCGAGTGCGAACAGTGCCCGGGACCTGAGATCTCCCGCCAGGCTCGCGGAGGACTTCACTGCCAAACCACTCTGTGTCGGCGGGGCCGGCCCGAGGAGAGCCGCAAGGGTTTCGTCGCTCATGT
The DNA here is from genome assembly GCA_020027475.1 of Microthrixaceae bacterium. Classification (GTDB taxonomy): domain Bacteria; phylum Actinomycetota; class Acidimicrobiia; order Acidimicrobiales; family Microtrichaceae; genus JAHRAZ01. Next base: position 10,153 of record JAHRAZ010000078.1, on the reverse strand, counting down.
CGGTGGCAGCCGCAGTCTTGCCGAACAAATTGTAGGAACGCCCTTCTCCCGCCTGGATCAGTCTTGTGAGTGTCGCTTCTTCATCGCGAACCACCACTTCGGCCGGATCAGCCCTTCGCCTGGTGAACACGTAGGACAACGGCCGGTCGATGCTTGCCGGCCCGGCGTTCGACAGAAGGTCGGTTGGCGGTCGAATCACCTCGACGACGGGTTCGACTCCCGGAATCGTAAGTTCCGCAATACCCACGTCGGACACACCGACGTAGCGGTCGAGGACGCCCAGATTGGCTTCCTGCACCGTGAGTCGAAGCGTGCTGTATCCCGAGGAAGGAAGATCGACTTGCTGGCCCTCTGCGGTGAGGGAAGTGTCATCGAGTGACACAACAACCGGCTCGGCCCCGTCGAGGGAAACCGCCATTTCGGTGATCCATCGATTGCCCTGAGGTTGGGACTGCAAGATAGTGATGCTGGATGACTCGGCGGGAGAATCGAGATCCACCTCCAGGAATTCGCCTCGGACCTCGTCGAATGCTCCAACCCTCCACGCCGTCTCCGGGTTCCCGTCCATCGCCTTGGCAGCACGGTCCGCAGGGGTGTAGCTGACCGGATTTCCGTAGCTGGAGGCCGACAGGGTTGCTCCACCCCATTGTTCGGACACGGTGAAGTGATCATCTGTGGCATCGGGGAATTTCTCGAGCCTGGAGTCACCGGGATCGGGATCCAGTGCGACCTCTCCAGCGCGTTCGGTGTATCCGTCGTTCTCGCGCACCGAGCCCCAACGGCGCGCTGACCGACGATTCGTGTCGGTCACCACCAGTTGCGTCCCCGCCGTGTCGATGAGCTCCACAAGACCGTCGGTGTCGGCCGCGTAGGAAGCCGAGTACAGAATTGGCCGGTCAGGGTCGAGTGCCCCGGAGGCAGCCCAGTTCACGATTCCTTCACCATCCCCGGCCATCAGAGTGCGCGAGGACCCGTCCACGGTTCGCAGCATGGCCCGTGGTTCCTCCAGGTCGAAGAGCGACACGGCTGGAGCGTCGGCCCAGTCGTTGGGAGTTCCCAGGGCAACCTCATCATCGAGGGGAAGAATATCCACCGCGTCATTGGAGACATCGTCACCAAACGTGGTTGGGTGGTCGAGTCCCTCAACGCCGCTGAGGGTGTGCAGGTGGTTTCGCGGCCTGGGTGTTCGGAATCGTTCGTACTGTAGGTCGGCGCGGTGCGCAATGGTGCCGACACCCAGCAACTGGGCCACCGACACGATGCTCTCGGGATCCAGACTGCCTTGCTGAAGCGGAATGTCGAAGGCATTCATCAAGTCGGCGGAATTCGGTGTCCCATACGGGATGAGTTCACGCGCAGCGTAGGGTCGGTCGATCAGACCGGGTGTGATCGGGTCCACGGTGTTGCCCCACCGGTAGGAGGCGAAGTCGGCGCCAGGAGTCTCCAGCACACGGGTGTCCCGGGATCCCTCATCCATCGCCGTTGCGGCCGCCAGCCGGTACTCGGGCAGGTTCTCATCGCGCTTGAGGTTGCGGTCAACCATTTCTCCGCCGAAGAGTGCCCACTGGTTCAAGCAGATGGCCAGCAGCGCCGCACCGGCGATCGGGAGATGCCAGGAGGGTCGCCAATTGCTCAGAGCTGCCACCCCGGCGCCCAACATCACGGCAAGTCCCAGAAGGATGAGTGGAATGGCTCGCGGGGTGGAGCGGAACGCGAGGCCGGTCTCCGTCTCGGTCCAGGCGCCGAACAACGCGCCGAACGGTGATGATGAATCCCACGGATGCGCTCCGACACCGATCACCAAACCAGTCACCGCGATGAGGGCAAAGTAACCACGGTTTCGGAATCGGGTGAGCACACCGGCGGTGATCGCCGCGACAGGCAAGGCGAAACTGAGCACCACGGCGGGCAGGTTCTCAACCATGCGCTCAGCAGGGGAGAGCCATGCTCCCAGCGCGTCGCGGCCGTAGAAGAACCAGTAACCCAGACCTCGGGCGAGTTCGGTTGCGAGTGCGGCGTTCGCCACCACGAAATAGGTCTCGGTGTAGTCGAGGATCGGTATTCCATAGGTGCCCTGGAGTGCCAGGCCGGCTATCCACCACATGGAGGTGATCGCCGTCAGGAAGGTGATGCGCAGCCCTACCGCAAGTGCTCTTGCAAGGGTCACCTGCTTCGTGACGAACACCGAGTGGACGAACCACAGGAGCGGCCCGAGCATCACCAGCAGCAGGGAAGTGGCGTTGACTCCGCCGACGGTCAAAGCGATCAGCGCAAATGCCGACGGCCATCGCCAGCCACCCTTGCGCAGGGCCTTGGATGAGATACCGATCAGCCATGGCAGACCGGCGAAGGGGAGCAGGATCACCGAAATCCTGGCGCCGTAGTGCAGCAGGTAAGGGCTCAATGCGTATGAGAATGAGGCCACGGTGACGCCGGCTGAAACCCACCCGAGTTCCTTCAGCATGAATCGGATACCCATGCCGGCGGCGAAGATGATCCCTGCGAGCCACAGCCGCTGAGCGATCCAGTCGGGCATTCCGACGGTGTCCATCAACCAGTAGTACGGTCCCATCGGCCAGAGGTATCCGATGTTCTGGTGAGTGACGGTCCCGAGACCGATGTTGGTGTCCCACATCCATGCGGCCCGGGAAAGCAGGCGGGACGGGTCGAGGTAGAGGTAGGTCTTGGTATCTGCTCCCACCTGGCCCGGTTGGGTCACCAGCAGGGGCACGAACGCCACCAGCGCCAGAAGAAGCGTTCCCGGTGCGGGCAGTCGTCGGGTCCAGGGCGGTGCAGACGCGCCCCGGTTGATGGTGGAAGCCATGGGTGAGCCGCAATTTAGTGCCTCGGAACGCCAGGGCCGTGTTGTGACAGCCATTGAGGCTTCATGGATCAGCCTTTGAGGCTGTATGGATCAGCCTTTGAGGCTGTGCGCATCAGTCGTCGATGTCGGGGATGTTCAAGTCGAAGGGATCAAGCAGCCATCCGCTGAGTTGGCCGTTGGCATCCTCCGGAATGTCTCCCCTGACGAGGAACTCGGCCATGTCCCCGCTCTGAAGCTGCGGGCGCCACGATGTGATCCCGGTGGCAAACCCACCGGGTAGGACCAGAGTCACCACCAGTAGGGCCACCGAGGACCACATCAGAAGGCGATTCGAAACCTGCTTCCAACTTCCCAACAGCGCGGCGGTTGCACCGATCAGGGGCGCAGTTATCACCGCGTACACCCTGGTTTCGTCGAGGGTCACGAACGTGGGAATCAGTGCGGCCACGGCCAGCGCGCCCATCACGTACCAAGTTCTGTTTCGCCCGGGGGAGTCCCGGCCGCGCTTGATCAGGGCCACGATCACGCCCGCGATCACCAACCACAATGGTCCCCACAGTGTCCACATCACTCCGATCGGGTCCTGTGCGTGGTGATCTGCGAACTTGCGCAGGCCCATGTCCAAGTAATCCGATCGAGGGTTTCCGATCGTGATGTCCGCGGTTCGGAAGTACACCTCGGTGACAACACGGCCTATCACCACGCCGATGACCGGATACAACAAGGTCAGGAAGGACTTGGCCCGCGGGGGGAACTTGGTCGTTCCCATGTCCTCGGTCGGGTCCAGAACCATCCGGATTCCGCCGGCGACCGCGGCCATGAACAGCGCCTGCTCCGGGTGCGTCAGACCGGCAATGACGCCGAGGAGGATCAGCGCCCACCGACGCCGGACCAACACCATCGCCACTCCGCAGAGACCTGTTACGGGATCAGGTTGACCGAGCCACTGCATCGAAACCGTGATCAGCGGGGCGGCTGCCAGCAACACCGTGAGAGTTCGTGCGCTTCGGTATCCGCAGTTGATGTGGGCGATGACAACCACGGCGGCCCAACCCGCGAGAAGTGCAAACAGGTGAAGCCTGGCAAGTTCATGCGGATCCGTCTGTCCAAGAGCGTTGCCCATCATCGGCATCAGGAGACTCGTCAGCAGATAGTCACCCGGAAGTGCTGCCGAGAAAGGATTGGATCCCGGGTTCTGGGCAATTGCCGACAGGAACTCCAAATTGGGTGTTGCCCAGATCCCGTTGTGCACGATTGCGACCAATACGGTCACCAACCACCATCCGGCCAAGGCCGGCCATGATCCGCCAAGGGTGGCGGAGTCCGAGTCCGGAGGGCTGTCGCCGAGCAGGGTTGGCACGACTCGGACGGTAGTGGGTTCAGTTGGTGTGCCGGGTCACCCGGTAACATCGCCGCTGTGCTGGCTTCGCAAACATCGGCACGTCCGACGAGGTTCTCGTACGTGCCGGCCTTGGATGGACTCCGAGGCGTGTTGTTGATCGTGGTCGCTCTGTTCCACTTCTCCCTTGTTGCCGGTTGGGAGTCGCCACACATTCTCTTTCCGGGGGCATTTTTCGGTCCGTCGACCTTCTTCACCCTCTCCGGTTATCTGATCACCTCACTTCTCCTCGTCGAGAGGGAACGGACCGGCACCGTCAACCGCGCGGGATTCTGGGGCCGGCGCTTCCGTCGACTGCTGCCTTCCTCTACTGCCGCGATCGTTGTCATTGTTGTGATCCTGGTCATTTGGCCGACCGTCTGGGGTCCTTTCGCAGGAAGTGATGTGGCCGCCGGATTCACCGGCCTGGCCAACTGGCATGCGATCGACCTGGCCAACGGGGACGAGCCGTTCCGGTTGCTCGGGCCCCTGGGGGTGTTCTGGTCGCTCAGTCTGGAAGAACAGTTCTATTTGTTGCTTTTCGGCCTGCTGGTGTTCGCCATTGGCCGCGGCCAGAAGATGATGCACTGGTTCGTGGGGTCCCTCATTGCCTTGTGGCTGATCTCCGTGACATCCCTGCTTGTGGTCGTGAGCACTCCACAGCGCGAGTTTTTCGGCACTGACACCCGAGCCTCCGAAGCCGTCGCCGGCTGTCTGTTGGCGGTCTGGGTTCACCACCGCGGCATGCCGAGGAATCGATTCACCCGGTTTCTGGGTTGGGCCTCCCTTGCCGTAGCGGTCGTCTGCTGGCTCTATGTGCACGAGTCCGACGTCTGGGTGAGCAGGTGGGGTCTGCCGGCCTTTGCACTGGTGAGTTGCGCGATGATCGTCGGGCTCAGCTCCCACGGTTCGGCTGCCTCGGTTCTCGCCTCCAAGCCGCTGGTCCTGCTGGGTCGAATCAGCTATCCGGCATACATCATCCACTGGCCACTCACTCTCCTGATGACTTCCGACCGCATGCACGTGAGTGGTTGGCCATTGATCGGATTGCGTTTCGCCGTGACCGTGGCGATCGCATACCTGATGTTTCGGTTCCTGGAGCTTCCCCTGAAGGACAGTCGCCTGGTTAGTTGGCCGAATGGCCTCATCATCTGGGGCGTTCTTGCCGTCGGTGCGACCGTCACCACCATTGCCGTGGCCGGATGGGGCTGAGCAGATGAGCGACTCCCCAAGGATGCTGAAGCCGAAACCGCAACTTGATGGAATCAGGGGACTGGCAATAGGGGCAGTTCTCTGGACACACCTTGGTTTCCTGGGAGATGGCGCGGGTCGCTGGGAGTTGAGCGGCGGTTTCCTCGGAGTGGACCTGTTCGTGGTTCTGTCGGCGTTCCTCATCGCACTGGTGATCCTGTCCGAACTGGATCGCCGTCCGAAGGTGAATCCACCCGACTTGAATGTGTCGGGATTTGCCCGACGCAGAGCCCGTCGGGTCTATCCGGTGCTGATCGTGTTCCTGGCCATCGAGGGACTGATTGCTGTCGCAACCGGAACCGAGGTCGGCGTTCAGCTGACCCAGACCGCCTTCGCGCTGACCTTCCTGTCGAACTGGGAGCTGACCCTCGGAATCCAGCCTCCGTTCGAGCTCGTTCACATCTGGTCGCTTGCCCTTGAGGTGCAGTTCTACGCGTTGCTGGCGGCAGGCTTCCTGTGGTGGAGTCGGGGCGAACGAAGTCTCAAACGGGTCTTGCTCGGACTGCTGGCTGCGACGATGTTGGTGGCGGCGTGGCGGCTGTTCCTCTTTCAATCGGGCGTGTTGCCGGCCGAACTGTACGAACGAACCGACACCCGTGCCGACTTGCTCTCTCTGGGTGTGGCCGCGGCATTCGTGTGGCGTTCCAGGATGATTCCTGATCCGTGGATCCAGAAGCTGGGCCTGGCAGGCGGCCTCTTCCTGATGATCTGCTTCGTGTTCGCCGAACCCGGCTCACCCTGGCTGTTCGACGGCGGATTCACGCTTGTTGCGCTGGCCGCGGGTGCGGTGGTGGCGGCAGCGACAACTGGCAAAGGACTGATTTGTGCGATTGGCAGCTGGCGTCCCCTGCGTTGGCTGGGTGCGATCTCGTTCTCGCTGTACCTATGGCATCTACCGATCTACATCTGGGTGAACCGGGGACTGACCGAACAGACTGCAGCCGTCCGCATCGCCGTGGCAGTGCCGTCAGCAGTGTTTGCAGGATGGATCTCGTACCGCCTGGTTGAATCCAGGTTCCTGGCCGGATGGCGGCAGGGATCCGATCCATCCGGTCAGTCTGATACGCAGACAGGTTCTCCCGAAGCGGACTCCAGACGGTAGGGAATCATCACATTGGTGCCGATTCGGTCATCTGACGGAAGGATCGCTGGTGGCTCGAGCACCCACTCCGCGATCGAACCCGGTGGCGCGAATCGTCCCGCATCGATCACCGTGGGGAGCGCCGTGATGTTCTTAGCGGTTTCGTCGGGGACAGCTGGGTCTCCCGGGCCTCCTGCTGCAGTTGTGTCTGCGCCGGCAGCCGACACCACAGAGCCGGGGCTGGCCTGCACTGTGGTGTCGCAACGTTTGTTGGCCTGCGGCTCCGGATCTGGCGGCCGAGAGAAGTCCAGTGATTCTGCGAGGATCAGGTCGGCGGAGACCCGCGACTCGGCGGATCCGCCGATGGTGGACTTGGTGGCGTTCTCCAATGGAGAGCCGATGTCTGCCACCGCAGACAGATATGCCCCAGCCGAGACCGGGACGTAGGACAGAGGCAGGATTCTCTCGCCGTCGATCCGATCCGCGCCCACTGCCTCCGTTGCGTAGATCACGGATCGCAGACCCGGTGCGGCTTCGGCCACGCTGTCAGCCCAGTCGTTCATGCCAACGACGAGTTGGTAAGCACCCGCCAACACCATGAGCGAGATCGCAACAAGGGTCAATCTGGTGAGCAGTTCCGAATCGAGGATCACGACTCCACCCTTGATGGTTTGTAGATCGTCAGACCCCTCGGAGCTGACGGCCAGGCCTGAGTCCTGGTGGGGATCATGGGGGTTCCCCGCAGGGGACGGATCCTGCTGATCCGGAGATGAGGACACGCGACTCGCGGCCAGCGAGATCAGTGCAAATACGATCAAGGCGCCCACTGTCCATCCATAACGAAGCTCGTCGGGCGGTATCGGCGGCACATTCTCGAGCCTCGTGAACGCGGTGACGATGACGAACGTTGCGATTGCACACAGGGCGCCGGCAATTCTCGGGTCGATCCTGCGATCCACCACGAACCTCGTGCCGAACAGGCCCGCCAGGAACACGGCGAGCAGGATGCCCCCGGGTTTCCAGCCCGCAGCGAGGGCGGTGGTCCCGCCCCACACCATACGGGCGGCGTACTCCAGGGCTCCCGTGATGTTGGTCGTGATCTCGGTGGAATCGCGATGGGTGAGCCACCAAACGAGCCAGATCACTCCCGGGACTCCGAATGGCACATAGCGGCGCATGGGGCTTCGTCTTGCGAGGAGTTCAACTCCGACTGCGAGGGCGATGACCAAACCCATGGCGCTGGTGGCGAGTGCGACGGCGAACCACAGGCCGGCCCGCCAATCATTGTGAGGTTGATCCTTGTCCAGGTTCCACCAGATGCCCAGCAGGCACGCCAGGGGGAGCGAGAAATTCATCAGGAACGGGAACAGGACGTTGGTGGCTCCGAAGGAGTTCCACAACACAGCCGCGACCGCGACGGCGCTGAACCATGGTCCGAGTCGGGGCAGACCGTATCGGAGCACCTGAAACCCGAGAAGTGCGAGGGCGGCGAGTCCCAACCATCGGTACGGGGTGTAACTGCCGACTCCAAGTGTCCGGAAGAGGAGTTGGTAGAGGCCGGCGGGGATGAGGGACAGATGGCCGTTGAAGGGTTCCAGGAGGTTGCCGCGGTGATAGTACGCGTACATGTTCCAGTCATCGCTGAAGAACCACAGTCGGCCGCCCACGAAGTTACCGGCGGCCAACAAGCCTGCGATGACCACTGCACCCAGGCCCAATCCGAGCCGAGGTCCTCGAGATGTACGGGCCTGTTCGCCATCCATGGATCTTGGATCTTGCGGATTCACGGAACTGATGCTCTGACAGTAGTTGGGGGTAATCACCGCGGCATCTACAGTCTGGCGGGTGTCGGAGCGTTTGCTGGACAGATCGGCCTGGATGGTCACCGCCACAGCGGTGGTGATCCGGGTTTTGTGGGTGATCCCGCTGGCGAGGGTCCCCAAGGGGCTCTCGGACCCGATTCTGTATCACATAGCTGCTCTGCAGATCGCGGACGGAGACGGCTATCGCTCGATTGCCGGTTTCCCGACCGCCTATTACCCGCCGGGATACCCGTGGTTTCTGGGATCGCTCTACTGGGTTGTGGACCTGTTGGGTCTCGACTCACAACGGGCAGTGATCGTTGGTCTGGCGCAGTGCATCCTGTGGGGCTTGTCGACCCTGTGCGTTGTGCTTGCCGCCCGCATGATGTTCGATCACCGCACAGGGACGATTGCAGGCCTGATTCTGGCGCTCTGGCCAAATCTGATCTTCTATTCCTCGGCGTTCTTGTCGGAGTCGCTCTTCGTGGCGTTCTTCTCCGGATTCCTGCTGGCCGTTACATGGTTGACGATGAATCAGGATCGATCGCTCACGGATCTGTCGATGCTTGCGGGGTTCGCTGCCGCAGCAATGAGCCTCGGCGCCGCCACGATGGTGAGGCCCCAAGTCCTGCTCAGCATCCCGGCTGTTGTGATTGCGTGGCTGATTGCATCAGTCCCATGGAAGCGTGCGCTCGTGTTGACCGCAGCGTTGAGCGTTGGAGTGCTGATGTTCGTGATTCCATGGGCAGCCCGCAACAAATCGGTGTTTGATCACTGGATACCGGTTTCCACAAACGGCGGGGACAACCTGTGTGTCGGTTTTCATCCCGGAGCGCCGGGCGGTTTCAGAATTCCCGAATACTGCGATACAGGAGAGTTCTACATCGAGGGGCCCGAGGCCGAGTATTCCCGGGATCTGGAAACACGAAGACTGGCGGTCGAGGCAATCCGCGACGATCCGGGAGCTCTTCCGTTGTTGAGCCTCAGAAAGATCCAGGTGACGTTCTCCGCTGACGTCGATGGTCTTTGGGGAGCCGAGTCGTACGTCTTCGATTCCCCTCTGGACAGCACTCAGAGGCGGGTGATCACCACAGTGGCAAGTGTCTTCTACTGGAGTGTGCTGGGTGCCTCCATCGGCGGATTGGTGATCTTGATCGTGAGCGCTGCCAAACATGGGCTGGAAGGCCAGGTCTCGGTCCTGATCGCTCTGGTGTTCAGCGGACTTCTGGTGCTGGTATTGGTGTTCGGAGATGCTCGATTCAAGGTGCCGATGACGCCATTGATGGCGATCCTGGCGGCGGTCGCCGCCGGTTCCCTCTGGACACGTCTCACTCGGCGCGGGACTCCCTGACGGATCGCTTCCCTCACTTTGTGTGTGTGACCATAAACGAGCACGATGTCACATATGGGAAAACTGGGCACACTCAAGGCGTTGCTGGCCGAATACAAGCCGCACATCGGAACTGCGTATCTCACCTATCTGGATTTGCCGGAGACCGAACCGCCTGGTTCTACCAAGGACTCGGCTTACAGCCACACGATTCTGACGTCGAGCAAGGACCCGGTGTTCCAGCGGATCGGCACCCGCAGCATGCGCAAGGTTGCGGCCCCCCGCCTCGACGCCGGGGACTGGTACGCGATCGTCATCTTCGCGGAGGTCGAGGATGCGCCCGAGCCAGAGGTGGCGGCCTATTTCTGGCTGGCCTTTCGACCCCAGCGGGGATTGTTCACCGGAGTGGTGAACGTCCGCATGCTCCCCGAGGAAGTCTACGGATTCGATCTGTACGTGAAACCCGAATACCGCCGTGGCTCCCTGG
>JAHRAZ010000058.1 GCA_020027475.1 Microthrixaceae bacterium | reverse complement strand
CCATGTCGCTGAGGCTGGCGAAGCCGTGTGCGACACCCGGCGGAATGAACAAACCAAGATGTTCGTTTTCGCCGCCGTTGACCTCACCGAGGTCATACATCTCGGTGGCGCCGTCGGTGGGTGAACCGACACGCAGGTCGTGCAGGACCACGCGGGCGTGACCAAACGGGACGTACCAGTAGTCGGCCTGATGCAGGTGATAGTGAAGTCCAACGATGCATCCCGCGATCCGGTCGCCCCGGTTGCCCTGAATCATCTCCCGAGAGCCGGGGATCCATTCTCGCCGGTACGTCTCCACGAAATATCCACGGTCGTCACCGAACACACGCGGTCGAACCAGATGGACGCCCTCTATCAGTTCGGATTCAGTGATGTCTGCCATTTCTGTCACTTTCTGGCTCCCAGTCTTGCGGGCGCCGCTCGGCCTTTCTGGTGCCAACCAGTAGCTTTGTCAATCATCAGACGCTCGTGAAGCGTGCGCTCGTGCGCCCATCAGGGCGCTCCTGGGCCCGTTTGCTCTTCGGCGGATCAGGCCAGATCCAGTGAACAATGGTCGCCGATCATCAGCCTTGTTGCTTCCGGGCGACTGCCTGAACGTCGGATTTCGGTTTCACGACCAATGAGCGAGTCGATCAGGCGAGGCACGTCGTGGATGATCGACCCGTCGAGGATCACCGAGTTTTCGACTTCGGACCTCGCAATGAAGCACCCCTCGGCGACTGCAGTGAACGGCCCTATGTAACTGTCTTCGATGGTCACGCCTGCGGCGATCGCAGCCGGACCGCGGATCTGGCTGTTGATCACCTTTGCTCCGGCCTCGATGATCACCCGACCGTCAGTTGACGAGGCATCATCCACCTCTCCCTCGATACGGGTTTCAATGTCTTCAAGCACGCGGCGGTTGCTCTCCAGCAGCGGATCCTTCTTGCCGGTGTCCAGCCACCAGCCTTCCAGGCGGTCGTGGCGGACTCGGCGGCCATGATCAATCAGCCACTGGATGGCATCGGTGATCTCGAGTTCGCCACGGGGCGACGGCTCGATCGAGTCGACGGCCTCGTGGATGGCCTTGGTGAACAGGTACACGCCCACCAGGGCGAGGTTACTGGGAGGGTTCTCCGGCTTCTCCACCAGTTCCGTGACGTGCCCGGATTCGTCCAGCGCAGCCACACCGAAACGGTGCGGATCAGGAACCGGGCACAACAGAATTTGCGCAGCGGGTGCCTCTGCGGCATCCGCGACGGCCTGCGTGTGGTCCTCGGCAAAAGTCTCCACGAACTGCTCGAGACCCTGTTGCAACATGTTGTCGCCCAGATACATCACGAAGTCGTCATCGCCCAGGAAGTCTCTGGCGACGAGGACACAATGGGCCAGCCCGAGTGGCTCATCCTGGGGAATGTAGGTGATCGTGGCTCCGAACTGTGAGCCATCACCAACAGCGTTTCGGACCTCGGAACCGGTTTCGCCCGTGATGATCCCGATATCGGTGATACCCGCCGCCACCATGTCCTCGATTCCGTAGAACAGGATCGGTTTGTTCGCCACAGGCACAAGTTGTTTCGCGCTCGTGTGCGTAATCGGACGAAGTCGCGTGCCAGCTCCGCCGGCGAGGATCAAACCCTTCACGATGCCCATTGTTTCAGCCAGAGGACCTGCGAACCCATTTCTGATTGTCCTCGCGCTGAACGCTGCCCGCCCACCACCAGATAGGGGCAGCTCACTTCGGGATTCTGATCGTCTTGCAGCCGATCTGGGTAGTGGCTCCACCCGAAGCCGCCAAGGCATCGAGGCAGACCCTATGCTCACCCGCTGAGGTTGGGATCCCACCAAAGAAACCGTGGTACTTCCCATGGGTGGCGAAGTCGGCCGGGATCTCCTCGGTTCTCCGGTTGGCCAACAAGGTGGCGACCCTCTTGTTGTCGACATAGACACGCACGCCAACCGCATTCATTGACTTGGGATCGAGCGCCCAACCCCCCACATCAAACCACTTGCCGCCGGTCGGCTCGATCCGCTTCACCGCCCCCCTTGGTGCGTCCGAACGGGGATCGCTCGGGCCGTAGCCTCGCATCCAGTCGAACCACTCTTGAGCACGGGTTCGGATCGACGACACATAGTTTTGAATTCGGCCCGGGCACGCAGTGGAACCCACCTGCTGATGACCAATCACGCGCTTCAAATTGACCGTCTGGCCCGCCGGGATACTCGAAGAACCACCGGAGGTGATCGCGGCGGTTTCGCCGGGGCGGTGCCCGGAAAGCAACAGTTTCCAACCGGCAAGTCGGGCAACGCTCTCGTTGGCCGCCGCACTCGGATTCACGTTCGAGTAGTCACCGAGGACCACGATGCCGACCGAATCGGTGTTGAATCCCCTGGCGTGGGCGCCGACCACCGGACGGTCGGTCCCACCCTGCCGAGCTTCCCAGGCGCCGCCGTATTTGTCCACGGCGAAGTTGTAGCCGATGTCCGACCAGCCTTTGCCGTCCTGGTGATAGGCCTGAATGCCTCGCAGCACCGCAGGCACCTGGGATGCCGTGTAGCTGTTGGTGGACACCGAGTGGTGCACGACCGCCATCTTCACTTCGGAGCCGTATGAGACTGCCTTGGCGGGCCTCGCACCCCAGGACGCCCGGCTGTTGAGTCCGAGCGGTGGGCTCGGATTGGCTCCGGCCACCGGAGTTGCTTCCACAACATTGCGCTCGTCGCGCTCCTTCACCAGGAGAACCTCGGCATCGGAGTCCTGGGCTCCAACAGAAACCTCCCAGCCAGTGGCTTCGCCCACCCACATTGGTTCGGTGGAGGCGTTCACCTCACCATCCGGACCCTCGTCGGGATTCGCATCGAGTTCTTTCCAGTCCTGCCAGGTGCCATCCGCGTTCTGGGCTCTGGCGTAGACGGGTTCGGTGGGAGGTTCGTCGAAGTCCACACCGATGAGTTGGAACTCACCGGAGGCTTCGTTGGAGGCAACCAGACGATCACCATCGGATTCGGTCTCGACCTGGTCGGATTGGGTGTCGGCGGGATCAGATTCAGCCTCCGCCTGATCGGACTCAGTCCCGACGTGATCGGACTCGATCCCGTCGCTGGCTTGGTTGTCAGAGCCGGATTCCTCGGGAACCGGCTCGTCAGCAGGATCTTCGACTTCGAACGCGACTGCCTGGCGTTCGGTGAAGGAGACCGAGGAGAAGGAGATCCGTGGTGCCGGGACAACTGTTGCCAACAGCACGACGGCGGAGAAGAGTGCGCCAAGAGCGCCAAAACGTCGCAAGTTCATTCGCGCAGAGTACAGGCTCATCCCGAACGCGCGTCGTCTTCTGGCCCGTCAGGTGTGGCTCTTGGTCGCGAACGGCTGACGCGACTGGCCGGTCCGGTTCGCCGCATTCGCGATCGGCAATTCCAGTAGATTCGAGTGCTCCCACTAGGTTCCGGATACTCCCGACGAAGGAGATCACTCGAAGAAATGCGATCACTCGGATGACAGAACCCGCGAATGGGCTTCCCCACCGGAACACCTATGACAAGTACGGCACCAACAACCCCATCGAGCAGAAACTCATGGGGCGGTTCATGGGCTGCCTCGACTTGGCGATGACAGGTTTGGAACCTGCCCGGGTTCTCGAAGTCGGCGCTGGAGAAGGCGAGGTCGCCACCCGGCTGATGTCAAGGTTCCCCGGTGTGCCCATCGTGGCGATGGACTTGCCCGATGAGGAAACCGCCACAAATTGGGAACAACGAAGCGTGCTCGGATTCTTCGGTGACATGCGCTCACTGCCACTCGCCGACAACAGCATGGATCTGGTGTTCGGCATCGAGGTCCTGGAACATGTGCCCGATCCTGAACGGGCGTTGCACGACATCGCCAGAGTTTGCAGAGGAGCAGCAGTCCTTTCTGTTCCGAGGGAACCGATCTGGCGTGCGGCAAACATGGTCCGCGGGAAGTACATCCCGGAGTGCGGAAACACTCCCGGGCACATAAACCACTGGTCAAACCGAGGATTTCGGGAGTTCGTCGGCCGGGAATTCGACGTTGACTGGTCGGCTTCGCCCTTCCCATGGACGATGGTGCGAGGAATAGCCCGTTCCTGAATTCAGGCCTTGGCACTGTCCTTGCGGACCAGATTGTGGTGACCCAGAACCAGGTTGTGCGCCACGTAGGGGATTGTGCGAGATCAGGTCAGTCGTCAGCTACCGGCCTCAACCTCGGCAGGTCCGGTGTCCTCACCCGCCGAGCGAAGCCACGCGAGCGCAATCATTCCGCCGGTTCCGTCCACCACGATGAAGACGAAACGGGCCACCGTGGCGATCACCACTGAAGGCCCGGATTCCAGTCCGGAGAGCGCCACAAACACAATCTCGCGGATGCCGGCACCCGCGGGTACCGGCACCACGAGAAACCCGGCGATCCAGCCGAGCACCGCAGCGAGCATGATCCGCGCCGGTTCGTAGTCGAACCCGAACGACTCAGCGAGAAGCACCGAGGTCAACCCGACGAATGCCCACGCGGGAATTGCCGTGAGAACCAGCTGCACCATCCGGCCCCATGGCAAGGGTTCGAACACCAATCGCCCTTTGGAGAACCTGGTCAACAGAGCGAACGCCATGCCCATCACCCTGGGATGGATCACGATCAGGCCGATCGGAACCAACAACAGGATGAGGTGCTCGAAACCGAGTTCGCCGCCGGAGATCGTGAGCGGAAACAGCAGGGCCCCGAGGGCAGCTCCACCAATGATCATCAGACCCAGGGACATTGCAGTTGTGCCGTAGGCCATGGATCTCGGAACACCGTTTCGAGCGGCGAGTTCGCCCCGACCCACAACCGGCCAGATGCCGCCGGGTAGGTACTTGCCCAGTTCTCCAGCGAAATACCACGACATGACCTCGCGCAGGGGTTCTCTGCCATGAAATCCATGGAGGACCTCCCACCAGAGAACAGCCAGACCCATCATCGCAAGAGCGGCCGTGATCACCGCAGCGCCCACGAGCAGCGGATTGGCGTTGCGAACAGCCTCCTGCACCTCCGGCCATTCCGACACAAGTGTCACCACCAGGAATGCAATCGCCAATCCGGCCAGAACAAAGCCGACAACCCGAAGTAGCAGCGCCAGACGCACTCTGGCGCGTGGCGGGCCGGCTACTGGTTCGGCTGCGGATTCGGCTGGTTCCGCTGGGGATTCGTCTGGTTCCGCTGGGGATTCGGCGAGGGACTCCCTTGGATCATCGCCTGGATCCTCGTTGGCAGCCACGCCGCTAGATTACTGTCCAGGCGCTGCCAAACCTTGAATGCAAACTGCTATCAGCAGCGCTCGGGCTTCGGTGCCCAGCCCAGGAAGCGGACCCGCGAAGCCCGCGCAAGAGACGGGCCCAGAAGGCGGGGTTCAGGAGGCGGGCGCAGCCAGTGGAGCCGGCATGCAGTGACCGTCGAGAGGGACCACGGTTACCAGGTCCCTGTTCTCCCAGGTGATCTCATTGTCCGGATCCTTGCGGATCTTGAACTCGCGGAACTCCATGTCATTGGCGTCGAAGGTCAGGTAGCGACCGATGAGTGGGTCGCCCATGTCGAGTATCAACTTGATGGCTTCGAGCGCCTGGATGGAACCCACGATACCGGGAAGCACACCAAGAACCCCCGCCTCGGCGCAGCTCGGTGCGAGTTCTGCCGGAGGTGGTTCAGGAAGCATGTCGCGATAAGTGGGACCGTTCTTGGGATCGAACACGGTTACATGACCCTCGAACCGGAAGATCGAACCGTGAACCACCGGAATACCCAGCTTCACCGAAGCATCGTTGAGCATGTAGCGCACGGGGAAGTTGTCGGCACCATCCACCACAATGTCGAAATCGGAGATGATGCTCTCCACGTTGGAGGCGTCGAGCCGAATGTCGAATGTGACCACGTTGACATCGGGATTCAGCAACGTGAGGGTCTTCTTGGCGGAGTCCACCTTGCGGTCGCCGATTCGATCCACGTTGTGCAGGATCTGGCGCTGGAGGTTGGAGTCGTCCACCACATCCATGTCGATGATGCCGATTGTGCCCACCCCGGCCGCCGCGAGATACAGGGCTGCTGGTGAACCCAGTCCACCGGCTCCGAGGAGCAGAACCTTGGCGTTGAGGAGCTTCCGCTGACCTTCCTCGCCAACCTCAGGCAACAAAAGGTGCCGCTGGTAGCGGTTGCGCTGATCAGGGCTGAGCACCTCGGGGGTGCGCCAGTCGCGGCCCTCGTCCTTCCAGCGATTGAATCCGCCGACCATGGAAACCGCATCGGCGTAACCGAGTTCACCGAGGGTGCGCGCAGCGAATACGGAACGCACGCCACCTGCGCACATCACCACCACAGGAACGTCTTTGTCGGTGAGTTTGCCTTCCACCTGGCTTTCCAGGTGGCCCCGGGGAATGAACACTGACTCGGGAACGGCACCCTGCTCGAACTCATCGGCCTCGCGGACATCGAGAAGCACTGCACCGGAGTGGATCATCTCTTGTGCCTCGGCGGTATCCACCTCGCGGATATCGGTCTTGGCCTGATTCAGAAGGTTTCGGAAATTCGACATGCGTTGCTCTCAAGTCTCAAGGTTGGCTGCAGTCATCTGACGGCTGCAGTCATCTGGGTGAAACCCTACCAACTTGGTCAACATTCCGAAAAGCCCAGGTTTCATTGACCTTCTGGACGCATCGGAGTGCAATCACCCAGCCGTTGTTGGCCCTGCAGGCAATCAGGGCAGGAGCTGCGGGAGGACCTCGCCGATTGAGCCACGCAGAACTGCGTCAGCGGAAAGGTCGAACTGGGTTTCTTCGGCGTTGAGAATCACCAGTTTGGCTCCGGTGTTCACGGCGTGAGGCACGAGAGCAGCCACCGGATATACCGACAGCGACGTACCCACCGCGAGGATCAGGTCGCAGTCCCCCGCCGCGTCGTAGGAGCGCTGAAGGTCAGCCTCAACCAGATGTTCGCCGAAGAAAATCGTGGTTGATTTCAGGATGCCGCCGCAGAGCTCACAACGGGGATCGGACTCACCCGCCCGCACACGATCCAGCACGTCCGAGATCTCGCCCCGCCAGTCACACGAGGTGCACATGGCCCCACGGACCGAACCGTGTATCTCGACAACTCGTTCCGGGTCGCTGCCGGCGCTGAGATGCAGCCCGTCGACATTCTGGGTGACCAGCAGATGGACCTTCCCCGAACGCTCGAGGGCCACAACCGCCTCGTGACCGGCATTCGGTTCGGCACCCCAAGTGGGGTTGTCGACCCGCCGGGACCAACCGCGAATCCTGAGATTCTCGTCGTTCATGTAGTACTCGATCGTGGAGTACTTCTCGGCGTCGGGATCCTTGGTCCACACGCCATTTGGACCCCGGAAGTCGGGAATGCCCGACTCGGTGGAGATCCCCGCACCTGTGAGCACGAGAATCCTGGAGGACTGCTCCACAATGCGCCGAGCCTCTTCGACCTGGTCGGCGGGTGGCTGGTCGGTATCCCGATCGTCAAGACTGCGATCATCCGCACGTGAATCGTCGGCATCGGGCCGGTTGATATCGGGCAGGTCAGCGCGTGGCTGGGCCGCGCCGGGCCAACCAGCACGGGGTTGGGAATGGTCTGACGAACTCGGGATGTCATTCATTGGTAACTACTCAACTCACTGTGGACTGTCCGCCGGATCAACGCTTCTCAATTGCTGACTTCACTTCCGGTGGCTTCGGATCGATCTGATCGACAATCACGGGATTCGGTCGGTTGTCCAGACAGCTTCTCCCAAGAATTGCAGCGCCCGCCACCAGTAATCCCAGTGAGAACAATGCGAGAGCCGGCACAAGCGGTCCCCCACCTGATCGGTCGGCGGGGAACACACCAGGCGACTCACCGAGGATCACGGCGATCCCGCCTGCGGCGGCCGTGGTGACGTTTGGAGACTTGGCCTCGGGAGCCGTGGGATCAGGGATCGTAGTGGTCTCTGTTGCTGTGGCTGTTCTTGATGTGGCTGTTGCTGTGGTTGTCTCCAAAGGTTCCTCAGCGGCGACCGCTGGCAAGGCGAGCATCGCAAAGACCAGCGAAGTGAGGATGAGCAGAACCGCCGCGGAAATCACTCTGAGGAGTGAAGCCCGATCTCGCGAGTTGGGGGTGTCCGGCATTGAACACCGACGGTACAGACTGCACCGCTGCGACTGAAAGGCCACAGACAGTGACTATCTACCGGGCAAGGACCATCCACCCCGGTGGTTACGGTTCATCCGGGCAGCGATACCCGATGACAGGTCGCGGTATCGGCGGTTTGATCAGACATGGAGCGGCGCGACCAACCCTGGGGCGCCATGCAAGGAGACCCAATTCCATGAATCAACCCACGAACCAGTCGGTGAACCAGTCAGCGAGCCGGTCGGTGGCTGACCAACCGGTCAACGCGCCGTCCAACGGTTCAAGGCACCCCAGCCAGCAACAATTCTCGGCGTCGCACCCGGAGACTGGCTGGCCCAGTAGCGAATCTGGCGGTCCCGTACCCAGCTCGGGCGACTCTGTCGGAGCTTCGGCCAAACAGCCCGCAGTGACGCCAAAGACCGTGGACAACCTCGTGAGAATTCGTCCCTGGTGGGATCCCGAATTGGCGATATCGGGGTTCTCTGCCAGAAGCGCATATTGCGAGCGTTATTGGCTTCCGGTTATGGGTCCGTCGGCGACGTTGCTCATCCGATTGGCCGCCGACATGTGCGCCGCTCACCCGAGTGGAGTGACCATGCAGAGAGCAGAGCTCGCCAGATCGCTCGGATTGGGCAAGTCAATCGGTCCCAACGGTCCCCTCGCCCGGGCGATGTTGAGGCTTGAGTACTTCGGTATGGCGAGAGAGGTAGCCGGCGCATTCGAAACCCGGACGCACCTGCCACCGGTGAACGCGGCGCTGCTGCGACGTGTACCCAAACAGCTCCGGGACAATCACTCCAACTGGTTGCTGCGCCACAGCGCCGATTCGCCAACGGTCAACGCCGGACGCTCCCAGATACAGAATCCATGATCTGTTGCCCATGATCTGTTTCGCGGCTTTCAGGACAGCCCGAACAGAATGACTCGGAAGATTTCCAAGGATTCTGTTGACTTCGATCGTTCGTTCGCTATGCTCGTACATACGTTCGATTCCGAGAAGTTCCGCATCGGTCTCCCAGTTTGGTTGTGAGGAAGCTGCGGGATTTGTCGGGTTCGAATGTGACTCAGCCATCGGGCTCT
>JAHRAZ010000055.1 GCA_020027475.1 Microthrixaceae bacterium | reverse complement strand
CAGTCGTCACCCTCGTCCGCCGTCCCCAACCGGGCGCCGGACGCCGATGGATCACACCGGTGCTGATCATCATCCCCTCGGTCGCAGTACTCGCTTTCATCATCGGAGCGTCGCTCAACTCATATCTCAGGACGATCGGACCGGCGGGAGACCACTCCGTCGAGAACGCATCCGACGGCGCACGGGAGCTGTGGGTCGCCGCCGGAGCCGGAGAGCTCAATGACGTCGTCCACATCACCGACACCACGTGCGCAGACCCATGGGTGCGTTTCACCGCCGACGGACACGGCAACCAGGAGAACGCGAGGGGCCACGCCATCGTCAGCGGCCCCCACAAGGCAATCGAGCGGATCCTCGACGACTACATGCACGACTGGTACGAGCGCTGCGGACAAGAAGGCTGAACGCCCATTCGAGCATCAACGTGGCTGAGTGGATCTCCGTCCCGTGGGCGGTGTCCCGATACGAACGGACCCGAACCCATGCGTCTCGTCCGGCCCGATCAGCGGAGCGCGTCAGGTCCGGATACGCGATGCCGGCTGGTAGTTCGGGCCGGCCGTCTCGTCGACCCGTGCGAGAAGTGCCTCACACGGCGGTTCGAACGCCTCGGCGAACCAGCGGGACCGTTCCTCCCCCAGCAAATCCCACGGCAGGGTGGGGTCAGCCCGGCCGCAACGACGAGCGCCCAGTGAGTGTCACCGCGCCACTCGCGGATGCAATTGACGGCGTGCCACCCCGACAGGAGCGGATCGTCGGGGCGGGGCAACGCCAAGTCCGCTGCCATGAAGACCCGCCCCACCAGGGGTAGCTGCTCGACGACCGGCCACAGCTCGGGTCCGAGCTCCACCAGAGGATCGACGATGTCCGGCGCATACGCCTGCAGACCCTCAACCACGGCCTCGTCCCGTGCCCGCCGGCACTCCTCGAACCGGACGGGGTCATGGTCCAGGAGATCGAAAGCAGCCCGGATCCCGAATGAACTGATCGACCCGAACGCGGCGATCACGGCATCGGGACCAGCGGCGGCCAGCGGAGCGCACAGCGCAGCGATGTACCCGAGCGGCTCGGCAAAGTCCTCGGGAAGGCCGAGATTGACGTAGCGCGCCGTCGCTCCCGGGTCCCAGAAGATCCACCCGATCGTCGTCTGCACCGACCGGGCGTTCCGTTGCGTCATCTCGAACCAGTCGGGACCGGCAGCCATCGCCTCAGTGTTGCAGGCCCCTGCGACACTGAGTCCGAAATCACCCAGACCGCGAATATCGGGTGTGATGGTTTCAGACCCCTGGTCATGCCCACTGCTGATCCCGGATACGGGCAATGTTCGCTCCTTCGCAGGCCGCTGCTGTTGTGTGCCGCTTCCGCCGTGAATCCGTTCATCGCTGGATTCAGACTGCATCAAGGGTGAAGCGAGCCGGTCTTGAAGACAAGGGACATCATGGCGAATGGGGGACCGCACCGCCGCGGTCACTCTCCCAGGCTGCATTCTCGCCGCCGCATGCTGGTTCTACTCGATGTGGTGGCACACCGGGACCCACTACTTGCGCGCGGATACCAGCAATGCGCCGGTCCCGAGTCGGATCCCCACACCCGACTCGTACCGCTGGGCGAGTTCGCCACGAACGGATTCGATAGCCGCGGCGCGCGCCTCGGGTTCGAGCCGGCCGAGCAGACCGCGAACGATGCCCATCTCCAGCAGGAACTGGACAGATTCATCAAGGGTCCCTCCCCCGCCGAGGAGAATGGTTGGCGAGATCGGTTCGATCTCGATCTGCGTGAGCCCAGCACCATCGAGCAGGGCAGTCGTCTCGTCCGGATCCTTGAGAGCGAACATGCCCGGCCCACCGGCTTGGCCTCCGAGATCGGGTAGTGCCACGTGTTGCGCCACCGCCCGTCCCACAACCGAAACCCATTCGTTGACCTCGAGCCCTCGCCAAGTAACGAAGGCGATCCGACCGCCGGGCGTGAGCGCACGCCGAAGGTTCGCGAACGCGGTACCGGCGTTGTCGAAGAACATCAAACCGAACTGGCTGATGACAAGGTCGAAGGCCTCATGGGCGAAGTCGTGGGTCTGCGCGTCGGCGACCACGAACTCGGCATTGTGGATCGACGCTGAGAAGGCCCGGCCCGCGGCGACCTCCAGCAGCGGCGCGGAGATGTCCGCACCGAGCGCAGTGCGGGCACGGCGAGCCGCAGCGATCGTCGTGGCACCGCAACCACACCCGACATCGAGCACCGAGTCTTGCTGTTCGAGTTGGACGCGCCCGAGCAACGCGTCGGTGAAAGGCGCGAGTTGGAGGTCGTATCGGTCGGCGTGATCGACGTAATGGACAGACTCGGAGCCGTTCCAGGCCTCGGATTGCTGTCGATTCGCGGTCATTGTGCATCCTCGCTGCGAGAGCGCATCCGCCGGCAACCATACCGACGCGAAACCCCATGCAACGGCACGCAACGTCGTTGTCGACTCCACAACGACGAGTGGACGTTGCAGGACGGCTTTCAAACCCTGAACGGGCCAGCAACCGGGGTTCGACGGCCGCTGGTTGCTGATCACCGGGAAGCTGAATCACCAAGCGTGGACGAGGTGGAGGAGGCGCACCCGATCCTCAGGCGGCATAGATCTCCCTCGCGCTGGCCTGCACCTCGTCACGGAAATACCGACTCGGGTCACGAGCGGTCCGCAGGTCAACCCGTCGGCCGAGCTCGGTCTCCAACTCGAGTTCCATCACGGACAGGCCCAGCAAGCCGGGCACCGCACCGTCCTCGAATGCGACCAGGATGTCGACGTCGCTATCGATCGTGAACTTCTCACCAAGGAGCGATCCGAAGACCGCCAGGCGCCGTACCCGGTTTCGCCGGCAGAGCGGCCGTAGGCGCGGGCTGCGAGTCTGGCCATTCCCGGCGCCGGTACACTTCCATGGCGCACGAATGAAGGGACCGAGGCGGGCCACATGAGCACAGCGGAGTCCTCGAACTCGGCACAGGTGTCAAGCCCATCGGTTTGCCGTCTGGCGGTGTACGGCAGCCTCGCGGCATGCCGGCCCAACCATCATCAGATGCGTGGTTTGTCGGGGCGCTGGATCGAGGGAACCGTGCGAGCTGAGCTGCTTCGAGAGGGTTGGGGCGCCGAACTCGGATACCCGGGCCTCGTCCTCGACCCTGACGGGCCCACGGTCGGCGTTCAGCCCTTCGACTCGCCCGATCTTGCGGATCACTGGACCAGACTCGACGAGTTCGAAGGGATCGGCCTACCGGCGCACGGTCACCGCAGTGAGCATCGCCGAGGGCGATCTGATGGCATCCATCTACGTACTAGCTCTGGACTGAACCTCACGCCCCCTCAACATTGCCGGTCACAGCACTAGCAGGGTGCGGGAAATGTGTGTTGGGTGCTCGCGTCTGGTGTCGGGACGTAAAGGAATGGGGGTATGCGTGGAACCCTGGATCGTCAGTTGTCGATGTTGTCGTCGTTGAGGTTGTCGTCGTTGAGCACGGAGCGATCTGTTCCCGCAGGATCATCCGATCCGTCGGATCCGGGTAATCGTGGACGAGATGCTGGCTGGTCTCGATGGCGACTTCGACGCGATGTATGCGTCTTCGGGACGGCGGTCGATGCCACCGGAGCAGTTGTTGAGGGCGACGGTGTTGATGGCGACGGGAACGGGTTCAAGGGCCGCAACATCGGCCAACAACGCAACCGGGCCTGGTTCGAAATGGAAGCCGCCGTGTACAACATCACAAGAATCTGCTCACTCGACGCCGCCGTCGCGTAACCAGTCCCCTACTGGGGCCATTGGCACCCAGCCGGTCGAACACACAGCCCTCAACCCATCGAACCCCAGCCAACAGAACCAACCAATTCAGATCCGCACAGGCTGAACCGCTACCACAACCCCAATTTTCCGCATCCTGCTAGTCAGCCACCACGGCGAGAATGTCCGGAACCGCATCTTCGATGTTCTGCACAATCTGGGTCTCGAACTGCATGTATGGCGCGTACCTCAGGGTCCGCTGGTATTCCGCGGTGGGATCGTCCGTCTCGACCACGAGCGTTCCGCCACCACCATCGGCGTTCACATAGTGTGCGACCTGATCGGGATCCGCACCCAGTTCGCCGAACAAATTCATCAGATCCCCGACCTCCTCCTTGGACATGAACGGTTTCATCGTGTACCTGGTGAGCACCAGCATTGTTGTCTCCTCGTAGGTTGCACCGTTCAGCGTAGGGACGGTGTGCCCGGAATCCACCCGGTCAGCCGAGATTTGCGTCACCCGCCCCCAAGGTTGCCCGAGTCGATCCGGGGAGCGGGTCAACCCAGAGATCGAAATGATCCAGCGAGCGGATCAGGAGAAGTCGTCGGCTTCTTCGCTGGAGTCCGGACGGGACCGCAGGAACGTGACGTACGCGAAGTACAGAAGCGGCAGGGCGAAGTAGAGCGCCAGGCTCAGCGCGGGCGACACGTTCGCCACTGCCATGGCCAGCACGTAGACCACGATGGGGGCAGCCGCAACGGACAATCCAACCCGTCGATTGTGGGGATCCGGAGCTCTCCACAGGATTCCGGGCTTTCGACTGACATACCAATACAGAAGTATCCGCATCAAGCTGGCAGTAATCAGCACCGCCCCGTACACGTGGAGCGCGATCGGCTCATCGTGGTACTCCCCCAGCAGTGAGGCCCCGAAGGGGATCAATGCCACTGGGAGGAGAAACAGGAGGTTCAACCAGATCACCTGGCGGTTGACCACTCGAACCTGTGTGAACAGGTCGCGGTGCCACACCCAATACATCCCCGTGATGAGGAAACTGATCACCCAGGCGACGAGAGATGGTGCGAGCTCATCGAGCGAGCTACGGAGGGACTGCTCGCCGAGGTCGGGCGGAACGACGATTTCCAGCACAAGGATGGTGATGATGATCGCGAAAACGCCGTCCGTGAATGTCAGGACGCGCTCCGGATTGCCCCGGCGTTCCGCAACCGCGAGCGGCGGATCAGAGTCCTTGGAGGGAGCGTCTTCAGTCATGATCGAATCGTACCGGTAACGCCGTACCCGCGAGTCAGGGTTGGGCGACGAACACGAGTTGCCGGATGCGATTTCGCACCGTCAGGGAATCCGGGTCGAGACTGAATCCCCCGGGATGCTCCCAATCGAGGAGATCCTCGGGGCCGGCAGGCGGGTTCTCCACGAGAAATCTGACCAACGCTCCCTTGTATGCCTTGTTCCAGTGGCTGACCGGTCTCATCTCGCCGCTGCGGTCGGGTTGCAGGAAGACCGCCCGGTTCACGACCTTGCGGGGCGGCATGCTCACCGCCAGGGAATGCTCATCTGGAAGCAGATCCCACAGCTCGGCCCCACGGGCAGCGTTGGCCAGGAGGTTCCCCAGATGTTCGGTCAGCGCGGGCCGCCAGAAGGTGGACAGTTTGCCCAGCCCCTTCAGTGACGCTGACATCTTCAACCGGTAGTCCGGGATTCGTTCCTGCGGTGTCACGAATCCCCACAACCCGGAGACGATCACCAGCGAGGCGTTCAGTCGGCGTTTGGCCCAACCGTCGAGTGACGGCACATCGAGATGTTGATAGAGAACACCGTCATACCGCTCGATCGCTGCGAGCCGCGGTGCCTGATCCAGTTCAAGGTCAGCTTCGATTGACCTGTCGAGGGTATCCCCTCTTGCCCCCAGGAGTTTGGCAAGCTGAGCGCGGGAACCGGTCGACTGAATGGTTTCGACGAGTGCTTCCGCAACCGCTCGGCGCTCGTCCGCCAGGGGATGATCGCAATCGTCGGCAAAGGCTGACTCCGTCGGGGCGCCGTCCACTTCACCACCGAGCGCTTTGCCTTCGGAAGGGGGAACGAGGATCAGACGCTTGTTGCTCACTGCAAGCAGTTTCCGCCGCCCGGGGTGTCAACAGAAATCGACCGGAGTAATCCGGTTTCGCCGATACCCGTGTTGCACAAGAGTGTGGTGATGAGGCCGCAGCGCTCACGCGCCGAGTTGAAACGCACACACGCCACCTCAAGTGGTCTGGGTGCTGCGGCGGTGGCCGCGATTCTGGTTGGCTCGGCGGGCACGGCTGCTGCCCTGGGCGCCGAATCACTTCATCCGTTGGCGATTGGATCCTGGCGAACGGTTATCGGCGGCGCCGGTCTGCTCCTCCTCGCCGGGATGGTCGGGCAATCACCGTGGCGCTACAGATCGAAGGCGGGATGGATATGGGTGGGAGTCCTGGCCGTTCCCGTGAACCAGCTCGCGTTCTTCGGTGCGCTCGAACGAACCGGAGTAGCGCTGGGAACGCTCGTCACCATCGGCTCGATTCCGGTGGCAGCCGGTGCAATCCAGTGGGTTCGCTCGAGGGAGACACCTTCGCCGCAATGGGTACTGGGGATCCTGATGGCGCTGAGTGGGATTGCACTTCTGAGCACCGGTGCCGTGCAGGTGTCGCCGACAGGCCTCCTGCTCGCCGTGATCTCGGGGACTGCATTCGGTGTGATCGGGTTGAGTCTTCAGGAACTCATGGTGGACCGACCGACGCTCCCGGCGGT
>JAHRAZ010000037.1 GCA_020027475.1 Microthrixaceae bacterium | reverse complement strand
GCCGCAGGGTCCGGCGAGTTCTGATCCTCGGGAGGCGGGTGATCCGCCCCACTGTTGTTCAGCGGTGGCATCCAACAAGTGTACATCGCTATGATTTATTAGTGAGTAATATTTGGTGTCGAGGTGTCCGGTGGGGCATTCGTACGCAGAACATCCCGGGTTCCCGATACGGCCCGGATGACAGACCAACGGAGGAACCGTGACGGCAACCGACGACGGCAATGCAACTGGCGAAGGCAATGCAAAAGTGCAGTCCGAACCGACTGGCAGCGAGGGGTTGCGGGAGAAGTACCGCGCCGAGCGTGACAAGCGGGTTCGCGGCGATGGCGCGGACCAGTACATCGAACCCACCGGCCGGTTCGCTCATTTCGTGGACGACACCTACACCGAGGTCGTGGAACGCGATCCGGTCTTCGACGAAGTCACCGTGGCCCTGATCGGAGGTGGGTTCTCGGGACTCTGCACCGGCGCACATCTGAAGTCCGCAGGTGTCGAGGACATTCGCATCATCGAGGCCGGCGGTGATGTTGGTGGTGCCTGGTACTGGAACCGGTATCCGGGAGCCATGTGTGACACGGCGTCCATGGTCTACCTTCCGCTTCTGGAGGAGACGGGTTACCGGCCGAGCATGAAATACACATTCGGCCATGAGAATTTCGAACACGCCCAGCGCATCGCGACGCAGTTCGGCCTGTACGACAACGCATTGTTCTCCACTGAGGTCGAGAGCCTTGATTGGGATGAATCGAGTTGCCGCTGGATCATCAAGACCAACCGCGGTGATGAGATTCGGGCGCAGTTCGTGTCCATGGGCACCGGCCCGATCCACCGTCCGAAACTGCCCGGAATCCCCGGAATCGAGGCGTTTGCCGGGCACAGCTTCCACACCAGCAGATGGGACTATGACTACACCGGTGGCGACGCCACGGGTGCTCCACTCGACAAACTCTCGGACAAGCGGGTCGGAATCATCGGCACGGGGGCTACCGCCATTCAGGTCATCCCGCATTTGGCGACTGCCTCAAAGGAGCTCGACGTGTTCCAGCGGACGCCATCATCGGTCGATGCGCGCAACAACCACCCGATTGATGCGGAGGAGTTCGCGGAACTCGAACCGGGCTGGCAGCAGGAATGGCTGACCAACTTCGCAACCTTGCAGTCGGGTGGCTTCGCCGATGAGGACCTGGTCAAAGACGGTTGGACCGACATAGCGCAGCGGATTCGGGATCGAATCCTGTTGGAGATCGAACAGGTGGATTCCACAGGCGAGTCGTTCGACACGGAGGACTTTGTCCGGGCATTCGAGGATGGTGATGACGAGAGGATGAATGAAATCCGTGCTCGGGTGGACACCATCGTTGCCGACCCCGACACGGCAAGGGACTTGAAGCCCTGGTACCGCCAACTGTGCAAGCGCCCCTGTTTCCACGATGAATACCTGCAGTCCTACAACGAGCCGGGCGTACATCTGATCGACACCGACGGCAAGGGAGTCGAGCGAATCGACTCAACCGGTGTCTGGGTGGATGGTGTGCACTACGAACTCGACTGTCTGGTGTTTGCCTCGGGATTCGATGTGCATCTGGCACACTCCGCCGGGTACGAGACTGCCGGCAGCGATGGCCTCAAGCTTTCGGATCACTGGGGCGATGGCATGTTGAGCATGCACGGAATCCACGTGCATGGCTTTCCCAACCTTTTCATCGTTGGAATCAATCAGGGCGCCAATCTCGTGGCCAACATCACCCACGGCCTCAACGAAGCCGGTTCCACCATCGCTGCGGTGATCGCACATGCCCTCGAGGTTCATGCCGATGTGGTTGAGGTGTCAGAACAGGCCGAGGCGGACTGGGTGTCGGTATTCGACTCCAGCACCTCAGGATTTCTGGGCAACCCCGATTGCACTCCCGGCTACTACAACAACGAGGGCGCGACCCCGGGCAAACGTGAGCGCCGAAATGCCAGTGGCTACCCCGATGGGCCAGTGGCGTTCTTCAAGTTCCTCGATCGCTGGCGCAACAGCGGCGACTTCGAAGGTCTGATCTTCGAGTCCAGGTAGGCGGTCCAACCCCACACAGCAGCCCATCGGCGTCCTGCCGGGCCGACTCCGACCCTGAATTGTCCGATTGCTGACAGTCCTGGAAGCTGAGTGATCGGCCTCCTGTTTCCTGAATTGTTGAGTCATTCATCTATTCAGGAGGAAAATCATGACTGCACTGATGGAGGTGGTCCATCGGCCACCGCCCGACGCGGATTACCGCAAACCGTCCCGGTATCGAACTGCCGGGATCTACCTGGGTCTGTTCGGACTGGCCCTCGCCGTTGTCACGCTGGTGGCAAACGTCGTGGCCGGAATCTGGGTCGATGACCCGGCCCGAACCCTCGATGTGGATCAAACCCTTTCGTGGTCGTTCGGCCTGACCACCACTGCGTTCGCAGTGTTGAAGATCGGGATTGCCGTGGTCCTCGTCGGAATCATTGCCCGACTGTGGATGCGCGTGGACAGCGTCAAATCCGCTCTGTTGGCACTGAAACCGAAGGATTCCCACCCTGAGGTCCGACTGGGCAGGGTCGAGACGGACTTCGGTCCGGCCACGGCGACCAAGAGCGTTCCATCGGCATTGCCGATCCACAAGATGGCCAAGAATATGTGGGCGCCGATGCTGGCCATGGGAGCCATGGCAGTCCTTGCCGGCCTGGTGTTGTCACTGATCCGCGCGGACAACCTGGCGACCGATCCGGGCCTCGCCCGGGCCCAGGGCGCCTGGGTACAGGGTCTTCAGTTTCTTGGAGAAGGACTGATCCTTTCGGGCATCTCGTTCCTGCTCGGAACGATCCTCGCCGGTCTCAGGGCCGGTGGTGGAGAGGTCCAGCAGTCACAAGGTGTGGTGGTGAAGACCCTGCTCATGCCGGCTACAGCCAAGGCGTTCATCGTGTTGATGATGACGGGACTGATGATCTCGATCGCCCAGTTCGTGGGCTACGTCGTGGCGGCGAATGTGGAGAACCCACAGAGCTTCGCCGCCTGGCTTGCATGGCTTGGACCATTCCGTGAACTCGGACTGGGACTGATATTGGCCGGCATCGTGCTGGCTCTCGTATCCATTGGAACGGTTCTGCGATTCCAGTTCGATCGCATTACCCAGATCATTCGCACCGGGAGGTGAACGGAATGTCAACACAACTCAAGGAACGGCCCGTCAAAGAAGTGGATCAGGTGAAGCCAGTCGAACGGCCCGACGAATTTCACACCGTCGAATCGAAACACACCCTCGGTTACAACACACCGCAGAAAGTAGGTAGGGCGTTGTGGGCCCCGATGTTCGCAATGGGCGTCATGGGACTTCTCGCAGGAATGGTGGTGGCGATCGTCAGAGCCAACGAGATTGCATCCGGTGGCTCCGAGACCACGATCGCAGTGCTCGGGCAGGTGATCCCGGGACTCATGTTCCTGGGTTTCGCATCGGTGTTCGGGGCGATCTCGTTCGCCATCGCCCGGATCCTCGGGGCTTTCCGCAAGGGAGGAGGTGAAGTTCAGGAAACAGCCGGATCAGAGGTCCAGACGCTCAAGATGCCCGGAACGGCTCGTGCGTTCATCGCCGGAATGGCAGTGGCCATGATGACGATTCTGGCAGCGGTTGTCGGTCATTTCGTCCTCGCCGCCGCGATTGATGGCGGGAGCGTGACGCTGACCAGCGTGGAGCAGTGGAGCATCTGGCTCGAAGGCGCCAGGCGGATTGGTGTTGCCGTCTATCTGTTCGCCATCACGCTCGGACTTGCCACGATTGTCCGGGTACTGAGATTCCAGTCCATTCGGGTTCGGGAGGTTTCCCACACCGACGGCTGACACAGGTCGACATCTGTGATGCGGTAACGGAGATGCTCATGAGTGGGTTACCCACTCATGAGCAATTCCGCGTGGCTGGCCCGCAATCTGGGGCCCCAACCGCTGGCACCGATATCCCTCGATGACGCCGAGGCTCTCGAGTCCGTGATCAACGAGCGGAATTTCTCCGCCGGTGAAGCGGTGTTCTGTCGGGACTCGATCCCGGACACCGTTTTTGTGATTCGAAATGGAACGGTTGCCTTGTCCCAGTTCATGGGCGACCGAAGGATCACGCTGGAACTGCTGGGACCCGGATCGATCATCGGTGACATACCCGTGCTCCTGCAACGCCCCGAGCTCTACGACGCCCTGGCGTTGTCCGATGTCTCCACTCTGGAGATCTCTGCGGAAGATCTGGTTTCCCTGCTGCGGACCCGGGGCCGGATCGCCCATCGTTGGCTGGTATCGCTCGCAGACCGCACCACGTCATCACGTCAACGCGTGAGGGAACTGCTGATGGGGGATCTTCAGA
>JAHRAZ010000018.1 GCA_020027475.1 Microthrixaceae bacterium | reverse complement strand
CCAAGGAACTGTCCGGTGGTCAGGCTCAGCGGGTTGGCGTGGCGCGCGCGTTGGGAGGAGACCCCACAGTGATGCTGATGGACGAACCCTTCGGTGCCATCGATCCGATCACTCGGGACCGTCTCCAGAACGAGTTCCTGAGACTTCAGGCGGAAATGAAGAAGACGATCGTGTTCGTCACCCACGACATCGATGAGGCCATCAAGATGGGCGACCGGATTGCGATCCTGGGTGATCGGAGCGTGGTGCGCCAGTGTGATACTCCCGAACGAATTCTTGCGCTCCCGGTGGATGACTTCGTTGACGACTTCATTGGCTCCGGATCAACGCTCAAGGGACTCAACTTCGAGCGCGTGAACACGTTGGACCTGGCTCCCTACCCCACGATGACGGCGACTGATTCGCCGGAGTCCGCGCTCGCCTCCCTGGGGGCGGCCGGGCAAGAGTGGATCCTGTTGCTCGACGACGAACAACGCCCGGTTCGCTGGCTACGCGACACCGACCTCCGACGATCCGACCGACCGTTTGGCGAGATGGGCCAGCTGGTCCGTGCACGTGTCGAACCGAACGCCACATTGCATGACACCCTCGAAGAGATGCTGCAGTCCTCCACGGGATCCTGTTGTGTGGTTGACAATCGGGGCCGCCTGCAGGGAGTCGTGGAGATGCATCACCTGACGGAGGTAATGCACTCACTACAGGCCGAGGCAAGGGCACACTATGACGGTCTCGAGGCAACGTCGTGACCGGGGAGATCATCACGGATCCGGAGCATCAGGAGCGGGTCAGTCACTCCCTGTCCACCGATGATGACGTCACTGACCTTGCCGTAACGGCGGCGGCGGCAGATACGGAAAGGACTCGGGCACTCGGGCTCTTGGTCGCACCCATCGGAATACTGGTGCTGATAGGAGTCCTGTATCTCTACTATCAGGGCCTGAATCTCGATCCAAGCGTGAACATCCAGCAGGCCAGCGCCCTCGATTGGGACGAAAACCTGAAACCTCAGATTCTCCGCATTGTCCAGATTGCGGCGTTGTCCACCTTGTTCGTGATCCTCATCGCGGTCCCGCTCGGGATCGCCCTGACCCGCCCAATCATGCGCAAGTTCGCGCCATGGGTTCTCAGCGTGGCCAATGCCGGACAGGCCGTACCGGCATATGGTCTCCTCGTACTGTTTCTGATCTGGCTCGGCCAAGGCTTCTGGACTGTTGTCTGGGCGCTCGTGTTCTACGCGATTCTCCCTGTGCTCAGAAACACGATGGTTGGCCTCGACAATGTCGATCGTTTCATCATCGAGGCGGGTCGGGGCATGGGCATGACAAAGACCCAGGCGCTGACTCGAATCGAGTTGCCATTGGCCGTGCCGGTGATCATCGCCGGCATTCGTACTGCCATAATCATCAACCTTGGTATGGCGACACTGGCGTTCATCATCGGTGGTGGTGGGCTTGGAATCACGATCAACTCGGGACTGAAGCTGCAGCAGGACCCGGTTTTGATCGTGGGAGCTGCGCTGGTGGCGATCATTGCCTTGAGCCTCGACTGGCTGGGAGCCGTTGCCGAGCGTTACCTCAAACCTCGCGGTATCTGATCCGGACGCCTGCCGAGGCGAGCACGTGGCCGGACACTGCCTGAGTCCCCGGCGCACCTGCACCCAATAGCCCTGCCCAGTCGCCGTGGCCGGTGGCGGTGCCCACAGTCGCCGGGAGGCGTGTGCCAATCCGAACGGTACACCCGTCGGCGGCGGCCCGTTCTGTGATGGTCAGGTCGCGCAAAAGCGCGACCTGACCATCACAGAACCATCGGTCGATGGTTCTGTTCGGGGGTGGTTGCCTCGGAGGGTGTCAATGCGGGTGGGCATCAATGCGGGTGGGCATCAGTGTTTGTCGGTGGACGAATGCCGCTGGGGTCGGACGAATGCCGCTGGAGTCGGATAGTCCCCTTGAACGCGAAATGTCCCCTACCGAATCGGTAGGGGACATTTCGAAACATTGCTTCAGGAAATCTGATCGTCAAACGGGGGACTGCCCCGGGTTCCGATCAATCTGGAATCCTCAGACGAGGCCGATTTCCTTGAGGTACTCGTTGGCCACGTCGCTGGCAGACTCGCCGTCCACATCGACCATCGCGTTGAGTTCAGCCATCTTCTCATTGTCGAGCGGTTCCATGATGGTGTCGACGATGCTCTGGTAGGCATCCGCATTCTCCTGGAACATCTCGTCGTTCCAGGTGAAGGAAGCGTTGTAGAGGATGAACACACCCGGGTCCTCGACCAGGTCGATGTTGAGGGCGGTGATACGGCCGTCGGTGGTGAAGATCTCACCGAAGTCACAGTCTCCGCTTGCGGTTTGGGTGTAGATGAGTCCGCCTTCCAGAATCTGGATCTGTTCCGTTGGCACTTCGTAGCCGGTGGCATCCTCGAACAGCACGAGACCGTCGGGACGGTCCGGGAACTCCGATTCAAGGCAAAGTCTGGCGTCAGGATTGGCTTTCAGGTACTCAGCCATGGAATCGAGGTCGAAACCGCCTTCATCCGAATTGAGATCGCCGTTGGCAGCGAATCCGTAGGTGTCGTTGAACGGAGACAGGCCAGCCCACTGGATGCTGTTCTGGTCGAGGTCGGCCTCAGCGGTGACGTCGTAGAGCTCCTGCGGGTCCGAACTGGGATGCTGTTGACCGAGATGGACGGTCCAGCCGGTGCCGTTGTAGTCCGGGTACACATCGATGCTGCCGCCGAGAAGTGCCTCGCGGTTCACCGAGGTGCCTCCAAGGTCGGTCTGATTGGTCACGTCGGCGCCCTGGGCCTCGAGTGACTGAACGAGCATCTCTCCGAGAAGGATGTTTTCCGTGAAGTCCTTGGAGCCCACCGTGACGCTGGCGCCGTCAAGATCTGATCCGGCAGCCTCACCGCCTGAGTCGTCGCCGCTGCTCGAGTCGTCATCGTCGCCGCAAGCTGCGGCAAGGAGACCGAAGGCGAACAGCACCGCAAATATGCGTAGCAGTCGGGATCGTGATCGTTGCATGGAGTTCTCCACCTTTGTGAGTTGTAGAAACGCAGGCGCGACGAGTGTGTGGCGCTCTGGTGTTCGACAACGAACCTATCATCGGCGGGCGCAGGATGGCCGATTTGTGGCGCGACTGCACCGTGATGCGCCGCCCTCCAACGCAAGCCGGTCAGGAATCTGACGCGGCGTCAGGTACGCACGTAGGATTCCGAACATGTCTGAAGCAGTAGGGGACCGTACGTTCAAGCTCAC
>JAHRAZ010000148.1 GCA_020027475.1 Microthrixaceae bacterium | reverse complement strand
CCGAGGGCGGATTCCAGGCATGGACGGGTACGGGCCCAGCGGTACTCGTGCAGGCGACAGGGGTGAACAGCCCCTACATCATGCAACTCGAGAGCAGCGACCCGAATGCCCGCATCCAATATGCAGGGAGATGCGCGCTCGGAGAGTGCGGCGAGCCAGAAACAGGCGAGATTCTCGTTCCCATCGGAACCGAAGTCATCGTGATCGAAACCACAGGATCGTGGAGTCTCGAACCAACGGGTTTCGCGGACGAGGAAGCGGTGTTGCCGGGAACTCTCGATCCCTGATCGGTGTCCCGCGAGCGGCTGGAGGGAACCCTCAGGCACGCATCCACTGTCCGCCCGGCGGAACCCACTTGGGGATCTGGCCGACGTTGCGGATTTCTCCCAGACCCAGGTTGTCGTTTCGCATGATCTCGAAGTGAGCAACCGGAGTAGTTTGAGGCCCGCATGCAAAGGACAGGCCGAACCGGAGATGTGATGACCCCTGAAGAACTGGTGCAGATCGAGGAGATCAAGAGTCTGAAACATCGGTACATGCGCTACCTGGATCAGAAGCGCTTCGACGAGATGCGTAGCGTGTTCGCAGCGGATGCCACCGCCAGGTATTCGGGAGGCCGATATTCATTCGATGGTGTCTCCGAGATCATCGACTTCCTGAAGGAGTCGATGAGCAGTGAAGAACTCCTGTCCAGCCATCGTTGCTCACATCCGGAGATAACACTTCTCGGTGACGGCAAGGCGAGCGGCATCTGGGCCTTTGACGACATGGTGGTAATGACCGACTTCGGCATCAGTCTGCGGGGTGCGGGTTTCTACTCCGATGAGTACGTCCTCACGGAGGACGGCTGGAGAATCGCCCGCACCGGCTACAAACGCACGTTCGAGGAGATCTTCCCGCGTGCGGCACTGGACGGCCTCAAGCTGACCGCGAGTTGGTGGGGAACCGGCGGTGTGTCGACTCTTTGAGCCGGGTCACCGACGATCGTTGTCACATCCCACCGCCATGATGACCGGGACCTGTGCAAATCCACCATGGACCATCGCAGGCACATTGAGCAGGCACATTGAAAGGCCCAGATGACCATCATCCTTGTTCTCCTGATCATCACCCTGGCATCAGCAGGCGCTCTCGTGTTGCAGGCCGGCCGCAGGGAGACCAGGGCCGCACTTCTTCGCAACGAGGAGATCACCGGGCGCGCAATTGAGGCCGAGACTGCCCTGGCCCGACAGATTGCCGCTGAAAGGGCTCGCCTTGAGGCCGAACCCGATCGAGCCGAATTGGCGGAGATCTACCGGGGTGTGGCGGCCGATGCCGCCCTAACCCAGTCGGTTCAGGTCCAACGCGAGGGCGAGAGCCGCTTCAGGAGTATCGAGGAGCAAGCCCGGATCCGGCGGGAGAAGGAAGCCCAGGACACCCAGGAGCTGCTTGCCACCTTGGGCAAACGCCTGGAGAACATGGAGAATGAACGGAGCAAGGACTCCGCCACGGTCGCCGGTCTGGTCACATCCCTGACGAGTGCGAATGAGGGTCTGCGCCGCGAAACCCACGACCTGGCTTCAGCACTCAAGGACAACCGGGTACGCGGGAACTGGGGCGAAGCCCAGCTGCGCCGGGTTCTGGAGATGTCAGGCATGTTGAAGCACGTCGACTTCACCGAACAGCAGGCACAGCAGGGCGACCAGACGGGCCGACCGGATGCAACCGTGCACCTTTCGAATGATCGGGTGATAGTCATCGACGCGAAGGCACCACTGGCGGGGTACGTCGAGGCCCACAAGACCGACGATGAGGCCACGGCACAACTGCACCTCCGGTCGTTCGCAAAGGCGGTTCGGGACCGGATCAAGGAACTTGCGGACCGCGAGTATTCCCGAAACGATCACACTCTCGACCTCGTGATCCTCTATCTCCCGGGTGAGTGCTTCCTCTCGGCGGCTCTGGAAACGGATCCGGAACTACTCGAGATCGCTCGAAGCAAGGGAATACTGCTGAGCTCTCCGACCTCTCTGATGGCTATTCTCCAAGGGGTTCAGAGCGGTTGGAGGGATCGGCAGGTGTCGGAGCAGGCCACCGAGATCGCCCTGCTGGGCAAGAGCCTCCACGAACGTCTCGCCAAGTATGGGGATCACTTTCAGCGGGTGGGCAAGAACCTGGACCGGGCCATCAGCGCCTACAACGAAGCGGTCGGCTCCCTGGACAACCGTGTCTTGCCGGCAGCGAGGAAGCTCGCCGAAGCCGGAGCCGATTCGGGAGCCGTTCTTACGCCAGGTGCCAGGATCGACACAGTTGCGCAGCAAACCCAGGGCTCCGGAACTGATCCGGGGTGATGCCGAACTCTGAAGGCGAGGCACCTGATCCGACAGGCTGGTCCGACCGACTGCAAACACCGACTGGGCAGTTGTTCCCGCCATAGTGACAATGTTCACATGGTGTCCTATGGTCACACTTACCAACGAGAGTTGGTCGCCAGTTGAGTGCTTGCACTCCTGGTAGCTGGAAATTGGGCCAGGTGCGAGGGTCTGGGGGGTTCCGTCGCACCTGGCCTCCAGCATTTTTCGTGTGTGACAGAATCACTCCGTGACCGTCAACAAACTTGAGACCCTCGACGCCTTCGTGGTCATCGACATCGACGGCGCGGAATCAGCTGACGGAGTTCTCCGTTGCGCGAAAAAGGTTCTTGTTGACTCAACCCGTTGGCTTGCACGGAGCCGCACCTACAGCTGGGCTCTTTTGGGCCAGAAGGTGAGCGGAGCCTCGGCGGCAGTGAATGCACTTCCCGAGGATCGTCAGAAGGCACTGGAGGAGTTCGCCGCTGAAATGGCGCCGACGTCACGAGCCGACACGCTGACATTGTCTTGCGGCCGTGGCGTATCTGCGTCGGACCTCCGGCCACCCGGTCCGTTCGTGGTTGTTGACGGAGCGGCTTTCGCGGCCGGAATTCTCGCCTGTACCGAAGCGGCTGCTGGTTCGCTTGCCGGCAAGACATTTGCTGTTGAGCATTCGGGTTCACCCGAGCTGATCCCGGCCATTGACGAAGCCGGCGCAACTGTGGTCGCCGAAGGATCCGACTCGCTCTCCACCGAAGCGGACATTCTTCTGTACGGCTCCAAACCAGCGCTCATCAATCACCAACTGATCGACTCGCTCCCGCAACAGGTTCTCGTGCCGACCGGCGAACTCTCACTCACGCCGAGGGCGCTCGCAGCGGGACAACGAGCGGGAAAGGTGATCCTTCCGGACTTCCTCACCACCGCTGGTGACCGGGTCGCCCGAAGTGGTGGTGACCCCGGGTCCGTTCTCGCAGACCTGACCAGCGAAGTCCTCGGTCATGCTGACGGTCCCGTGCTGGGCGCCTGCCAGATTGCCGAAGAGTTCCTGTCCACGTGGACCGAAGTGCCTTTCGGTAGACCCATTGGCTGAGTCGACCATTGGCTGAGATGACCAACCGGAAGCAACTGACCAAGTTCGCCTGGCTTTCGATAGCGGCAGCGATCACTACGATCGCACTGAAAACCGGTGCCTACCTGATCACCGACTCGGTCGGGCTGCTTTCTGATGCCCTCGAGTCCACTGTCAATCTTGTGGCGGCCATCGGAGCGCTGATCGCGTTGACGATAGCGGCGCGTCCACCGGACGAGTTCCACACCTTCGGTCACGCCAAGGCGGAGTACTTCTCGGCTCTGGCGGAAGGCCTGATGATCATCGTGGCCGCTGCCACGATCGCCTGGTCAGCAATCGACCGACTGGCGGATCCCCAGGCGATCGAAGAGGTCGGGCTCGGGCTGACGATCACGTTGGTTGCCGCAGTCATCAACATGTCCGTTGCACTCATTCTCCGCAGGGCAGGCCGCGACCACAACTCGATCACACTGACTGCCGACGCTCAGCATCTGATGACTGATGTGTGGACGAGTGCCGGTGTGATCGTCGCCGTTGCTGCGGTGGCCCTCACCGGCTGGGAACGTCTCGATCCGATCATTGCCCTGGTGGTGGCTGCCAACATCGTGATTGCCGGAATTCGACTGATCCGACGCTCCTCACAGGGACTGATGGATGTGGCGCTCGAACCGGCTGACCTCGCGGCCATTCAGGAAGTTCTGGATCGGCACCGAAGTCCATCCACTCAGTTCCATGGCATGCGGACCCGCCAGGCGGGCAGTCGAGCCTTCATGACAATTCACGTTCTCGTGCCGGGCGCCTGGCCGGTCAGGCGGGCGCACGATCTGGTCGAAGTCATAGAGGATGAACTTCGCGAGGGCGTCGACGAACTGACCGTGACAACACACATCGAACCGTTGGAGGATCCCCGCTCCTTCTCCGACGAGGATCTGGACCGCAGGAAGGTCCCACCCTCTTCCCATCGGCCGCCACCGACAAGCTGACACCGTGATCCCCGATACCCAAACAGCCGGCAAGCGCTCCGGCCTTGCTGCAGGCGCCCCACTTACGCACTTCAATGGTCAGAACCGAACACACGAACACATAGGTAGATGATGCAGAACCCCGAAGAACACACACCCCGTCACAGCGAAGCCCGATTCGTTGATCGCCACATCGGACCGGGCAATGTCGCTGTGGAACAAATGCTCGGCGAGATTGGCCAGGAGTCGCTCGAAACGCTTCTGGATTCGGTCGTGCCTGAATCAATCCGCCGGCGCGAACCGATCGGGTTGTCAAGGGCGATTCCCGGAGCGGGCAACTTCTCCGAGGCCGGCGTGGCGGAACGACTGGCGGAGATCGCCAACGCAAACGAGGTGGCCACCAGTCTCATCGGTACCGGCTGGTACGGAACGGTCACCCCGGCGGTGATCCTGCGCAATCTCATCGAGAATCCGGCCTGGTACACCGCCTACACGCCGTATCAGCCGGAAATCTCCCAGGGGCGCCTGGAGATGCTCCTCAATTTCCAGACCCTCGTGAGCGACTTGTGCGGCATGGACATCGCCAACGCATCCATGCTCGACGAGGCGACGGCGGCGGCCGAGGCGATGACATTGGCCCGCCGTCAGAGCAAGAGCAAGAGCAATCGGTTCTGTGTGGATTCCGACTGTCATCCACAGGTGATCGACGTGGTACGGGGGCGGGCGGAACCGCTGGGGATCGACGTGGAGATCACCGATTTCCCGGAAACGGGCGTGGCGGACTGTTTCGGTGTCCTCCTGTCATATCCAGGATCGTCCGGAACGATTGTTGACTTCCGGGACCTCACGGGCCGACTCGAGCAACAAGGGACCGTGGTATGCGTATGCACGGACCTGCTTGCGCTCACGCTTCTGACTCCCCCGGGCGAATGGGGCGCCGACGTGGTGATCGGTTCTGCACAGCGGTTCGGCGTTCCAATGGGTTTTGGAGGTCCACATGCCGGATTCATGGCCGTGCGGGAATCCGCCAAGCGTGCCCTTCCCGGTCGACTGGTGGGGATGTCCGTGGATTCCCACGGCCAGCCGGCGGTCCGACTCGCCCTCCAGACCCGTGAGCAACACATACGCCGCGAGAAGGCCACCTCCAATATCTGCACCGCTCAGGTTCTCCTGGCGAACGTGGCGGCCGCATACGCGCTCTACCACGGGCCAGAGGGCCTCACCGCCATTGCGGAACGTGTCCACAACCTCACCCGGGCGGTCGCCGACGGACTCAATTCCGCTGGGTACCACGTTGATACCGAATCGTTCTTCGACACCCTGACCGTGAGCGCCCCCGGCCAGGCGGATCACGCAGTGACCCGGGCTGCTGAGGCCGGAATCAACCTGCGGCTCATCGATTCCGATCACTTCGCTCTCTCGCTCGATGAGATCACCACCCAAGAGATCCTCGAGAGGTTGCTGAGAACACTTGGGGCCGAACACAGTCTGGAGATTCCGCAGGACACTTCTGCGGCAATACCCGCCAACCTGCGGCGCACCTCGACCTTCCTGGAACACCCAAATTTCCACGAGTTCCGCTCCGAGACGGAGATGATGCGCTATCTGCGCCGACTCGCCGACGCGGATCTGGCGCTGGACCGCACGATGATCCCGCTGGGCTCCTGCACCATAAAGTTGAACGCTGCCGTGGAGATGATTCCCATCTCCTGGCCGGGGTTCTCGGCAATTCATCCGTTCGCTCCCGCAAATCAGGTCTCCGGATACCTGGAGTTGATCTCCGAGCTGGAATCCGCCTTGTGCCTGATCACGGGCTACGACGCGGTATCACTTCAGCCGAATGCGGGATCCCAAGGTGAGTTGGCCGGCTTGCTCGCCATCTCCGGATATCACCGCGCCCAAGGTCAGCCTGATCGCAATATCTGCCTGATTCCCTCGTCAGCTCACGGCACCAACGCGGCCTCGGCGGTGATGGCGGGTATGTCTGTGGTGGTGATCGCAACTGACGATCTCGGCAATGTGGACATGGACGATTTGCGAGCCAAGGCAAACGAACATTGCGATCACCTGGCTGCTGCGATGGTCACGTACCCGTCCACACACGGCGTGTTCGAGGAGGCCATCGGCGAGATCTGCTCCATCGTGCACGAAAACGGCGGGCAGGTTTATCTGGACGGAGCCAATCTCAACGCCTTGGTCGGTGTTGCCCGCCCCGGTCACTTCGGAGCCGATGTTTCTCATCTGAATCTCCACAAGACGTTCTGCATTCCCCATGGCGGTGGTGGACCCGGTGTCGGACCGGTCGCCGCTCGGTCACATCTGGCTCCATACCTTCCGGGTCACCCGGCGGCGCAGCGCGAAGCGGACCGGCACCACCCTGTTGTGTCCGCAGCTCCTTATGGCTCAGCGAGCATTCTGCCGATCTCGTGGAGTTACCTCGCCCTCATGGGTGACCAGCTCGTGGATGCAACCGCAGTGGCAATTCTGTCCGCCAACTACATCGCGAAGCGGCTCTCGGGTAGCTATCCCGTGCTCTATGCGGGTCGTGACGGCCTCGTGGCGCACGAATGCATCCTCGACCTTCGGGCAATAACCAGGGAAACGGGTGTCACGGCAGAGGACGTCGCCAAGAGATTGATCGACTATGGCTTCCACGCCCCGACACTCGCATTCCCGGTTGCGGGAACCCTCATGGTGGAACCCACCGAGTCAGAGAGCCTGACCGAGATCGACCTGTTCTGCGACGCGATGATCTCCATCGCGGATGAAATCTCCCGGGTTGGCGAGGGAGTCTGGCCGGCGGAGGACAATCCGCTCACCAACGCACCGCACACCGCCCAGGCGGTTACTGCTGATGAATGGGATCACCCGTACAGTCGCAGCCTCGCCGCCTGGCCAATCAAGGGTGCACATGATGTGAAGTACTGGTCACCAGTCGGACGAGTCGATGGCGGCTACGGCGACCGCAACCTCATGTGCAGCTGTCCCCCACCTTCGGACTATGCCTGATCCCGGCGTCGTGCAAATGATCGAGTGAACCACCAAGCGATCAGGATTTGGTCACGAAGGGGAGGTCCACGACTTCGGCCTCCACCTCAGTCCCCCGCACGGACAGTGAAACGGTGTCTCCGACCGGGATTCTGTTGCTCAGGTAGGCCAAGGCGATTCCGCATTCAAGAGTGGGCGAGAAATTGCCCGATGACACATATCCAATCTTGCGGGAATCCAGCATCACCTCGGTGCCACTCCGAATCGGGCGGCGCCCGCCGGTACGAAGGCCGTGAAGTAGCGGCGTCACGCCCGCTTCGGACTGCGCCACGAGAGCCGACCGTCCCGGGAAGTCACCCTTTTCCCACGCCACGACCCAACCTAGTCCGGCGTTGAGCGGCGTCACCCCTTCGCCAATGTCCTGGCCATGCAGCGGCAGGCCGGCCTCCAGCCGAAGTGTGTCGCGGGCTCCGAGGCCGGCCGGTGTGACACCGGCATTGAGCACAGCCTGCCAGAAGGCACCGGCAGCGGCGGCCGGTACAGCGCATTCGATTCCATCCTCGCCGGTGTAGCCGGTACCTGCAGCAACACAGCGGTATTGATCGAAGGTGAACTCCTTGACACCGAAGCGCGCTACCGACGCCGCTTCGGGTGACACGTCCTTCATCTTCTCGCGCGCAAGCGGGCCCTGAATGGCCAGCACGGCACGTGCGGAGGTGGTGTCCTGCACCGCGAGGTCTGCCCCGGCACCGGACCGCAACGCCTTGACAACCTCATCGGTGTTCGACGCGTTGGGCATCACGTCAAAGGTCTCCGGGGCCACCCACCAAATGATGATGTCATCGAGCACAGAACCGTCGTCGGACAACAAATGTGTGTACTGAGCCCTGCCGGGTTTGACCTTGTTCAGGTCGTTGGTCAGCGATCTCTGCAGTGCATCGCGCGCTCCGGGCCCGGTGACCCGCACAGTGCCGAGATGACTCACATCGAACACCACTGCCCCGCCGCGACAGGCACGGTGTTCCCCCAATGTGCCGCCTGGATAGGACAACGGCATCTCCCAGCCCCCAAAGGGAACCATCTTGGCTCCGAGTGCTCGGTGGGCGGCATCAAGCGGTGAATTGTGCACGTGCAGATGATCGCGGGTTTCAACGCGCGGAGCCAACGAACTCCGGGCGGATCAGAAGGCGCCCGTCCGCTCAGGTCCTGCTCAGGTCGCTGCTCAGGCTTCCTTGGCGCCGGGAAGCACAGCATCTTCGGCCGCTGCAGGTCGCAACTGAACGATTGCGGCGTCTACCTCGGTCTTGACACCTCCGAGCGGCAGCACGTTGAGAACACCTTGCCCGCTGTTGAGCACGTCAATCATGTCCTCGCCACTGCGAACCACAACGGAGTTCTTGCCGTTGATCACCAAGTTCGCGGTGGTCACGTCTTCACCCAGGTGCTCACGCAGGAATCCGAACACCTCCCGTACGGACTCCAACTTGATGCCGGAGTCAAGCAGCATCTTGATCACCTTGAGCTCGAGAAGGTCCCGATATGAGTATCTGCGCCGGGATCCGGAGCCTTCCGCATCGGCCAGAGAGGGTCGGACGAGGTCGGTACGAGCCCAGTAATCCAGCTGCCGGTAAGAGATTCCCACGATCTCGGCCGTCTTGCG
Source organism: Microthrixaceae bacterium (assembly GCA_020027475.1). GTDB lineage: Bacteria > Actinomycetota > Acidimicrobiia > Acidimicrobiales > Microtrichaceae > JAHRAZ01. The sequence continues at coordinate 14,112 of JAHRAZ010000148.1, read as the reverse complement.
CCCGCTGAATCCCTCGTCGCTTGATCCCTGCTTGTTCACCATGTCCAGATTCCCTTTCGAGGTAGGCCCACTCAAGTAGATCAGCAGTGGAGCCGAATGACAACGCCGAAACTACCCGGCCGTGATCCGTTGATGGTGGATTCGCGCGAACGCACTCCCGCGCTCCCACCACAACCCCGCGCGGGCGCTGTTCAAGAGGACGGTTCAGGAGTCGAAATCGTCGGGGGAGACATTCTGGATGAACTCGCGGAATTCCTCCACGACCTCATCGGGATCCGTGTCCTTGGCGCCATCGGTGTACCCGACTTCGTTCAATAGTTTCTCGGACGCGTAGATCGGGGCATCCAATCGGATTGCCAAGGCCACAGCATCTGATGGGCGCGCAGAGACCACTCGAGGTTCACCGTGGGGGCCATCAAGGTCCGGAATCAGATGGAGTTCGGCAAAGAACGTGGTGTCACGCAATGAGTTGATGACGATTCTTTCCAGGCGAAACCCCATTTCGCCGATTATCAGTCCCATCAGATCATGCGTGAGAGGCCTCGGCGCCTCCACACTCTCCAGATGAAAGGCGATGGCAGCAGCCTCGGGCCCACCAATGAAGATGGACAAGGTACGCGGAGATGCCGTGAGTTCCTGCAGCAGCATCACCGGCGTGTTGCTCGGCAGCTCCACCTGGACGCCCATCAACTCCATCTCGACCACCCAAGCAGTGTACTCCCGCGCGGTTCGTCAATCTCCCAGGGAACGCCCGATGTCGGGGTGGAGTTCACGCGCCAACACCGCTGCATGCATCTCGGCGCCCAACGCGGCCAGTTCGTTGGCCTCAGCGAGCGCCTTGGCCCTGGATTCCGGATTCCTCCGTTTGAGCAGCGGCATCACGAGCTGTTCGATGAATCCCGCTTCACGCTCGGCCGCAACCTTGTAGATGCGGAGATGGCGCGGTTCAATTCCCCGCTCAGCACTTGCAGCAGCCAACGCTGCCACTCGGAGACAGTGTTCGTCGTAGTAGACCTCAGTGCCGCGCATCACCGCCTCAATGAGCCCGAACCGCTCCAGATCCTCGAGCATCTCGAAGGAAACTCCGGCGGCCTGAGCAAGCTCCTCCGGAGTGAATGTCCGTCCGGACGATTCGTCGTTCACTTCCAGCACCGGCCGCTGCCGACGTGTCGCTCTGCCCTGTGATTTCGGCGCGGATGCCCGCGGATCCTCCTGTAGTGCGGCCACCACATCGGCCGGCGTGTTGTGTCGCTTGGCCGGCTCGGGATTTGAGGTCATATCCGTGTCCTCCGGGGCTTCTGAGGGATCATCTTGTGCGCCGACTGCCTTGGCCTGTTCCGGCGCAGCCGGGGAATTCCGATCATTTACCGGCGAGGCAGTTGGCTCTGGCTCCGTGCATGGATCTTGTCCAGCCGTCGCCGGGTGTCGACTTTTGTCCTGTGGGGTTGCACTCTCATCGTCTGCGGTGTCGTGTGCGCTGGCCTCTTGCTCCTCGACGGCCGCGGCATCAGCCACAGCCGACCACAACGTGGGCTGATCACCATCGCCGGCATCATGGATGTCGACTCCACGGTCCAGAGCGCGCTTGATCACCTTCAGTGGCAGGAATCGATCCCTCTGTTGGCGCAGGATCCAGGTCAGTTGCTGAACATCAGTTTCCCGGAATTGGCGATATCCGGAGGCATTTCTCTCCGGCTCGATCAGACCTTGGCCTTCCAGGAACCGAATCTTGGAAATCGTCACTTCGGGGAACTCCTGCTGGAGTTCCGTGAGTGCCTCAGATATCGAAAGGGTCTGACCTTCCTCGCTCATTGATTCCGCATCTCCGGGGCTGTCACCCTTCGGAACCTATGACATACACAAGTCGATACTTGCCGATCTGAATCTGTGCACCCTCGCGAAGAGTTGCACTTTCCAGGCGCTCACCGTCGACATAGGTGCCATTTAGTGAGCCCACATCCTCGATAGCCTTTCCAGCCGAACTCGAGGCGATCCTTGCGTGTCGGCGTGACACGGTCACGTCATCGAGGAATATGTCGCTGTCCGGATGTCGACCGATTGTGGTTTCGTCGGCAGAGACGTCATAACGGGCACCCGCCAACGCTCCCCTCGTAACCACGAGCTGCCCGACGCCGGGGCTGGCGGCAGTGTCCGCATCAACTCCGATGAAGTTCGTGGTTGTCGGCTCATCGGACATCATCTCGAACCCGCACGCGTTGCAGAAATTCGAGCCTCCCATGTTCTTGGCACCGCAGTTGTCACAGACGACATCTTCGGCCACGTTTTACTCCTCGGTAAGAGCGCGATACTGGGTCTGATCCAGCAGGTCGTCCAAGTCGGACGGGGCCGCTGGTTCCATCACAACGATCCAACCCTCACCATAGGGGTCAGAGTTGAGCATTTCAGGCGAGTCCTCGAGATGCGTGTTTACTTCGATCACAGTTCCGGCGATTGGCGCATAGATCTCGGACACCGACTTGGTGGACTCGATTTCGCCCATCATCGACCCTGCTTCGAGAATTGCATCCACCTCGGGTACCTGGATGAAGACGATGTCACCCAGCGCATCCTGTGCGTAGTCGGTGATCCCCACTGTGATCCTCGCACCATCGGTGCGGATCCACTCGTGCTCGACGGAGTAACGAAGCTCTTCGGGGATGTTCATGGGCACCCAACTTATCCCAGGGGAGCACCTGCGCGCGCCAGCGTCGACCACGACCCGGGCGTCTCACCGCACGAGTTGGCGGATTCGGCGGGAGTACTCCTGCACAAGGTTCTTCGCTTCCGCCGAGCTGGTCCCTTCGGCCCAGACATGGGTCACGGGCTCCTCGGGGTCGGGCAGAATCAGAACCCAACCTTCGTCTCTGAAGACCTTCACGCCGTCCAGCAACTCAACATCGCTGCCCTGAGTCTGTTCGACCAGGGTTCGCATGACTGTGCCCTTGTCGTCCCAAGGAGTGACCACCGTGTCATGACTGAGATGAGGTCGCGGCAGACCGTCCACGATCTCCGACAACTTTCGGTCCTGGATGGCCAACATGTCCATGACCTTGAGCAGACCCGCCGCCGCATCGAATGCCGGCATGCTCTCGGGAAGGATCACTCCCCCTTCGAGGTTGGCCGCGAAACCCACGCCTTCACTTTCGGCTTCGGCCATCAGCGAAGGTGCAGACGTCTTGGACCAAACCACGCTGTATCCGTTTCCTTCCACCAGCGCCGCGGCGGCAGAAGGTGCGTTGACGGGCAAGGCGACCTTGTCTCCTTTGAGTTGGTCCCCCATCAGTTCCAGGAAACACAGCATCTGCTGTGTGTGATTCAGGATCGAACCCTCATTGTCCACGAGCGTCAACTGATCACCAGAGGGATCGATCACGGCCCCGAGGTCTGCTCCGGAGGCCTTCACATAGTTCGCCACCTCCTGTGCGTGGGCGTGTCGGTCATACCCCAATGCACCGAGGGTGGAGGCGAACGGATTCACCGCCAACACCTCCGCCCCGAGTTTGGACAACACGGCCGGCATGGCGAGGCTCGAGGATCCAAACGCATAGTCGAGTACCAGCTTGAAGCGACGCTCGTTGATCGCCTCTATGTCAACGGCCTGTTCGAGTGAGAGGGCATACATCTCAAGGGCGCTCGGAACCAGGTTGATCTGGCCGATGTCAGCGGCGCGCACCCTTCGGAAATCTTCGCGGCTGAATAGACGTTCGATCTTGCGCTGGGCTGCTTCCGAAATATCAGCACCGAAACCATCAAAGAACCGGATCACGACGGAGTCAGAGTCGTCTTCTGTCAGCCGCAGGGACACACCGCCGCTGGCCTTGGCCGACCGGCTGTGGAACCTTGTGACCGGGACCGAGTTGACCTCCAGGTCCAGGACATTCACGCCTCCGGAATTGAGACCCGCAATGAAGGCTCGCTTGAGCATCCGTGCCGAGCGACTGGTGTCTCGCGAAACAACCACCGAGGCATTTCGAGGCAACGACGTGGCGTAGGCAAGCGCAACCTTGGCTGCCAGCTCGGGAGTGGCGTCGACATTGGCCAGTCCGGTCACTCCGAGGCGCCCGAAAAGGGACCGCGATCCCTTGGACTCCCAGATCAGCGAGGTGTTGACAACCGCCCCTGATTCGATGGTCTTGAACGGATAGATCTTCACGTCGGCAGAGATCACCGAGTCCCCGCCGACAAAAACCTCGTCGCCGATTACCACTCCGTCCTCACAGCGGACGCCGCGGCGGAGGTCGCAGGATCGCCCAACCACGGTTCCCCGCAACCTCACCTGTTCACCAAGGTGCGCATTGTCCTGAACCACGGTGCGCTCAAGTTCACCGTCTCGGCGGACTCGTACACCCGCACCCAACACACTGTATTGACGGAGTTGGACTCCTTCGGCGACATAGCAGTTGTCGCCGATCACGGCCGGCGAAGTGATCTTCGCTTCAGGATGCACCTCCGCACCTTCACCCAGCCACACTCCATCGGAAATCTCGAATCCGGCTATGTCCACTTCCACCTTGCGGTCGAGAATGTCCTTGTGCGCCCGCAGGTAGGACTGAAGGGTGCCCACGTCTTCCCAATACCCGTCCGCGACGGCTCCGATCACCTTGCGGCCGTCCTCGAGCAACTTCGGAAACACGTCGCTGGAGAAGTCCACCGACACGTCTGGCTCGATCCATTCGAATACCTCGGGCTCGAGTACGTAGATGCCGGAGTTGATCGTGTCGGAAAACACCTGACCCCAGGTCGGTTTCTCCAGGAACCGTTCGATCGTGCCGTCCTCGTCGGTGATCACGATTCCGTATTCGAGCGGATCTTCCACCCGCACCAACCCAATGGTGGCGAGTGCATTCTTGGCTTTGTGTTCCGCAACAAGTCTTCCCAGGTCAATGTCGGTGAGAACGTCGCCGGAAATCACGAGAAAGGTGTCGTCGAGTTCCCCCATGGCATTACGGACGGATCCAGCCGTGCCCAGGGGACTGTCCTCCGTGGCGTAGGTGATCTGCACGCCGAATTCTGATCCGTCACCGAAATAGGTCCTGATCGCGTTGGCCATGAAGGCCACGGTCACCACAATCTCGTTGATGTCGTACTTCTTCAACAAGTCGATGATGTGTTCCATCATTGGCCGGTTGGCCAAGGGCATCATCGGCTTGGGTGCGTTCGACGTAAGCGGCCGCAGTCGAGTTCCTTGGCCGCCCGCCATGATCACTGCCTTCATCTGCCTACTTTCGCTGCGGGACCGGATCGGGTCCGATTGGTGAGTTCATTCTTGACCTGTCGCATTCTGGTCCGAGTCGAACTGGGCATCGCTCAATGCGCGGCCTTCGCGCAGTGCTTCCGGCCCTTCACGGAGGTACCCGAACAGGGCCAAGTAGCCGTAGACCAGACCGATCAGACCGCAGATCCACGCTCCAATTCGTACAACGGTGGTGAACCCGTCCGACAATCCGGTGTCAGTCGATGCCAGGAAGAGCGGGAAAGCGATCATCTGGAAGAACGTGCCGGTCTTGCCGATCCAGGTCACATCCATGCGACGCGCACCCATGGCCGTGATGCTCACCACATAGACAGACATGACGATTTCCCGACCGATCACCAGAATGCCGAACCAGAGCGGCACCGCTCCAATGATGATGATGGCACCCACGCCGACGACCATGAGCAGGCGGTCCACGATCGGATCGAACATCTTGCCGAAATCGGACACCTGATTGAACCGGCGGGCCACGTAACCATCGACCCAGTCGGTCGCTCCGAGCACAGCCAGAAGAATCGCTGCCTCCACCCTCATGTCCTCGGCAAACAGCAGCCAGAGGAATAGGGGTATGCACAGCAGCCGGACCAAGGTGATGAGGTTGGGCACGGTGAGCAACCGATCTTCGCCGTCGGGAATCTCCTGACCTGCAAGGCCGCGCCGCGCCTGATGATTGCCCGCGCCCTGCCTGCCGGTGCTCTTGTCTGCCATCACCATCCATTCTAGGGCTCTTGTGCGCTACTGATGGCCCGGGCCGCCGACGTTTGTGATCCTGACACCTCCCCAACATGAGAACAGAACCGCAACGAGTCGGACCTAGAGTTGGGCCATGAACGAACCCGACTCGAACACCGCCGTTCCCTCGATTTTCACGCGGATAATCAGTGGCGAACTGCCGGGCCACTTCGTTTACCGGGATGATCGAGTCGTCGCCATGTTGACCATCGCCCCGATTCGGCCAGGTCATGTGATGGTGGTTCCGATTGATCAGATAGACCACTGGACAGATGTGCCGGCGGACCTCTGGGCTCACGTGTCGGAAGTCTCGCGAATCATCGGGAAGGCCCAGATGGCGGCATTCAACCCCGCCCGGATCGGCACAATGATCCTCGGCATGGAAGTACCGCACTGTCACATTCACTTGGTGCCGATCGATCACGAGAGCGACCTGAGCTTTGCCAACGCCGACAACAACGTGAGTCAGGAACAACTGGCAGATGTAGCGGAACAGATCCGGAGCCAGCTCCGCTCCGCCGGCCACGCCGCAGTTGTACCGGAGTCCTAACTCTTTCCACTCTTTCCGTTGGGGGATTCGGGTTCCAGCGGTTCATTCGCGACCTCAGGTGTGCCCGCAGCCACGCTTTCGGTGGCCTCTGTCAGGTGCTCTCCCTTGTTCCGGACATTGTTCACTTCGGTGGACACCGGGTGGAAGGTGATCAGTTCCCTGGGCGCCGGCACCAGCAGTGTCCGAATCCGGTCAGTGTCCTGCTGGGAGGGATCGAGCCATTCATCCCATTCATCGGATGGGAGAATCACGGGCATCCGGTGATGGATCTCCGACATCTTCTCGTTGGAAGGCCCCGTGATGATGGTCGCCGAACGGATGGTGACTTCCTCGGGCTCCTTTACGTCGGCACCTTCAGGAGCGAGAGTTCCGGTCCACTCCTCCCAGAGTCCTGCGAAGGCGTATGGCTCGGAATCGGGGCGTTCGACGTAGTAGGGCTGCTTCTTCTTGCCTTCGCCTTCCACCTTGGCCCACTCGTAGAAACCGTCAACCGGAATGATGCAACGTCTCCGCTTGAATGCAGATCTGAACGACGGTTTCTCGGCGACGGTCTCGGCTCGGGCATTGATGAGTTTGTTCCCGATCTTGAGGTCCTTCGCCCAACTGGGAATCAGGCCCCAGTGGAAGGTGTCGAGGTTGCGGGCCTTCCCGTCGGAATAGACCACGAAGACGTCACTCGTGGGCGCCGTGTTGTAGTTCGCGTCCTTGCCGACCGCCTGTTCGGAGATCTGGTCGGCGTCGAAGTACCTGGCGATCTCGCCTGCGCTGGATGAGGAAACAAACCGGCCACACATGCAGCCGATCGTAGGACAACCAGGTTGCGGCACGATCCCGGTAATCTCATTTGCCTTGACTCCCGGCGACACCTCACCGACTTTGTCGGTGATCACCCCCACCTACAACGAAGCGGAGAACATTCCTGTACTCATCGAACGAATCCACGCGTCCCTACGGGACATCACGCATGAAATCATCGTGGCCGACGACAACTCGCCGGATGGCACCTGGCGGGTGGCCGACGAGATCGCCCGCTCGGATCCGTCGGTTGTGGTGCTGCGGCGATTTCATGATCACGGGCTGTCCGCAGCGGTGCTCGACGGCATGGCCGCGGCCAGAGGTGCCTACATTGCCGTGATCGACGCTGATCTTCAGCACGACGAAACCAAACTCCCGGAAATGTTGACCCTCGCCCGCGACGGCCACGCCGACGTGGTTGTCGGCTCCCGGGAAATGGATGACGGAGGTTACGGCGAGTGGAGCACTCAACGCCGATTCGTCAGCTGGACAGCCAGCGCCATCGCCAAGGTCTTCCTGAAGGTCCCCACATCGGATCCTATGAGCGGCTTCTTCCTGCTCTCGCGTGACACCTACGAGGCATCAGCCGCTGACATCAACCCCAAGGGTTTCAAGATCCTCCTGGAGTTCATCGGTCGCAACAAGAACCTTCGTGTGGTTGATGTCGGTTATGAGTTCTCCAACCGCGAACACGGTGAGACCAAGCTCAACCGAAGCGTTATCCGCAGTTATCTCCTCGGAGTGGCCGAGCTACGCATGGGTCGTTCGATCAACCCGGTCTTCCTGCTTTATGTGTTGGTCGGGATCCTCGGGGTAATCGTGAACTCCATCCTGTTCACCCTGTTCGAGGCTCTGGGAATGCCCCGCATCAATACCGGCGTCAACGACGCAATCGACCCTATCTACAGCTCGTTCCTGTTGAGCGTGAGCCTCACCACGCTCCTGCTGTTCGCGATCAACAACGAATTCACCTTCTGGGAGCAGAGGTTTCGGGGTTGGGCGCGTGTACCGGCATTCTTCGTGTACGCCTTGATGACCCTGGTCGGCACACTCGTGCACATCGCCGTGTTCTCCTGGCTGCAGGAGATCGGCCTGCTGTTCAACCTCATCGGCGAAGATGCAGCCAGGGTTGTTCACAACCTCATTGGTGCCCTGGTGGCACTGATCGTGAACTGGTATCTGAACACCACCTACCTCTGGCGGCGACGCCAGCAGTCCTGAACCAGGACTCCGCTGAGAACCAACGGTCAGTTGACGGCAGCGGAGAGAATCTCGATGATCGCCGACGGACTGCGCTTTTCGGTGATGCGCACGGCGAACAAGCCCGATGAGGGCACTGCCCCGGGTCGCAGGATCGTGGAGCCGAACTGCGCCACCGACCGATCCTTTCGGGTGATGCGTTTCGCTGCGTCTTGTTCATCGGCAGCAGCGAGGAACGTCGCGAGCTTCCAGGCCTCCTCTCGAGCGCGGGCGATGCTGAAGTTGATGACCGCCTCGTCCGCCGAGCCGCCGAGATGATCGACCATGCGATAGAAGGGTGAAACCCGGTTGAGCCGTCCCTGAACTGTCTGGACGAGCCGCGCCAACACATCGTTGATCTGCTCGAAGTCCGTTCGGAGGTCGCCTATCGCCTCGCCCGGTGCGACCTCTGCCGACGCGATCCCGAGATCAAGGTTGATGTGGGCGTTCATGCCCAGGAGCAGATGTTGGAGAACAGTCGGTCTCCACTCCTTGGCGGCGTCAAACGCCAATTGCCAGGACTCGGTTGGCCGGTCACCCGCCTCGTGCAGATCCCACGCGTCGATGTAACGCTGCGCGAACACTGTGGCGAGGTTCACGAGGCGGTCCGGCGTGGTGAAGATGTTGTCCTCGAGACCTCGCTTGACCTCTCGAGTGACGCCGAGGTACATGGCAGCGAAATACCCGGTCGCAGACTCACGCTCCAATGACCTGTTCACGATGGACTGCATCGCCTCGGACACTCGGTCGATTTCCTGTGTATCTGTCATCAGCTCCCCTGAAATACCCGTGGCTGCGAGCGAGGTCGATCAGGCGTCAGGCAGCCGGGACGACACGACCCGTCCGGAGTCGTCGCGAAACCTTGCTTCGAAATTGTACGCCTCGGCCTCGAGTGGGTTGCGGTGATATGGCGTTGGTTCGGAGATCCAGTCCGGCAGCTCGCCACCGCCCTCCACATAACCCCGTCCGTAGGCGCAGGCAAACGAGGACTCGTCGCCGTGGCGGCGGACCTGATCGACGTGCACGAGTTCGTGCACGAGTTTCACCAGGTCGACGGGATCGTTTTCGTCGAATTCGTCACGCCAGTAGATCGTGTCGCCGAACGTCATCGCGTATATCGAACCGGTTCGGCGGAAGCGATTGGGCGGCAACCTGCACCGGGAGCGAACCCGGACCCGATTCAGGTCGAGTTCAGGGAACAGCGGTTGCAATCTCGCCACGGTGCCGGCATGCAAGGGTTCGCGGGGCCGGTTGAAGTTGGCGATCCTCGCCGAACGCCTGGTTTCGGAATAGATCGACCGTCCGACTTCACAGCCGACCGGGAGAACCCGGCTCTCCCACACTCCGAGTGCATCACCCAAGGACCGGGCGGTCGACCACCAAGACATGGTCCCAGCATGCCATATCGGCGTTCAGCGGACCGGAAACTGCATGGTTCGCTACCATCGCATCAGTCCTCATCGGAGGATCGGGCAGTTGAACCGGAGATAACAGAACCGGGGATCGGAGTGAAATGGTGACCGAGTCGAAACGGGAACTGCGCCTGGCGCTGGGAATGCGCGGCGGGGTCAGCTTGGCAGTGTGGATCGGTGGAGCCTGCGTCGAGATCGACGAGCTGCGCCGGGCTCCGTCACACCAAGATCAGTCACAACAGGATCAACAGACAGATGACCAAGGGTTCTGGACCGGCCTGACCACAGCCACCGGATACAACTCGGTCGTGGTCGACGTGATGGCCGGTGCAAGTGCAGGCGGCCTCAACGGCGTGCTGTTCGCCGCGTGTCAGGTCTACGGCGTGCCGTTCGACTCGATCCGGGCCACTTGGCTGGAGGTCGGAAGCACCGAGAAGCTCGTACGCACCAATGACACCGAACCGGACTCCGAGGCCGACCTGCGATGGCTGTCACTGTTCCGCGGCGATCGGCACATGTTCGCTGCAATCGCGCGCGCACTCACCACGCTGATCGACGACGTCGAGGACCAGCAACGCCCAACCCAACCGCCCCGCGTGGACCTCCGGCTGTCGGCCACACATGTGGAACCCGTCGTTCGCCCGGTTCGCAGTCCCGCCGACGAACCGCTCAGCGACCGGCGCTTCGCAACGGGATTCCGCTTCTGTTCACCGGACCAACCCTGGCTCACCGGCGACTTCCCGTGGTATGCACCGCCCTCGGAACCCGGCCGCGGGGCCTTCCTGGGGCACCTCAACCGTCTCGCACTCGCCGCCCGCACGACCTCGTCCTTCCCTGGCGCGTTCGAAGCCGCGTCGGTTCGCTCCAGCCGTCGGTCAAGCTTCTCGGCACCTGAGCCGGACTTCTCGGCACCCGAGGCGGATCCGATCTCGGTGGAAGTCGACATGGCCGGCATCTTCGCCGACCGAACCGACGACACCTCGTTCGTGGTAGCCGACGGCGGGATCGTCGACAACATTCCGCTCCGGCGTGCTCTGGACGCCGTCGCCGCCGCCCCGGCGACGGGACCCACAGATCGTTACCTCGTCTACCTGCATCCCGGAATACCGACAGCGCCCACTGTCGACACAAGCGGTGACACCCTCAGCGAGCAGGGCCGCCGATCCGTGGTGTCGGTCCTGAAGGCGGCGATCGGAGCGAAGATCACTGGCGAGGACATCAGCGGCGACATCGCTGCCATCGATGAATACAACCAGGCGGTCGAACGAGCCGCCGCAGTGCGTCACGCCACGTTCGGAACCTTGATGAACCGCGACAACCTCATGTCGTCGAGCCTCGCCGGACGGACCTCCTACCTCACGCAACGCGCAGACGAAGACACCCGCCTGATCACCAACCTCCTGGATGACCCGCTGGGGTTCCTGGGTGATGACCCGTTCCCGTCGCGCGCCGGTGAACAGCCGGTCGCCGATTCACGCTGGCGCTCTCCTCTCGCCGACTATTCGCTCGCGCAGCACGATGAGTTGGCCGACGAGTTGTACCGGTACATGGCCTCCCGGCTGCCGTCATGGCACAACTCCGACACAGGACTTGACGGCAGCGTGTTCGGCACCGGTGCCCGTCCCCTCGTACGGACGGCCCAGGCGCTGCTCGAATGGGCGCGCTACGTCGAAATGCACAATCCCGCCGAGGCCGGCCCGGTTAAGGAGGTGCTCTACCGGGTACTCGCCTTCTGCGAAGCCGGCATCGAACGACCCCGTCGTATGGCCTGGGTGGCCCTGTTGGCCACAGCACCGCGTGACGAAGACAACATGCCCCCGGTCAGCATGGCCGAGGTTCTCGAGACGACGATCAGTCGCCTCGGGATTCTGACCAATCGAAGTGCCGAGGAAGCAGCCGCCCTCTGCGACGCGCTGATCGAGGGCGACAACGACCAGCTCTCAAATCAACTCCAGACATGCCGCGCGAAGGTTGACGGCGCCGTCGCCGACGTCTGGGATGACGGCAATCCGGAGGAGGTTTCAGCCGAAGGGATCGATCTCCGTCGCGAGATCGTCGAACGCGTCCTGGTCACCCTCGCCGAGCGTCTCCGCACCTCGGACGTCCCGGAGAACTCCGGGGACGAAGAGAATCAGGAGTCCAGACCACCCATACCCGGCAAATACCTCCAGCGCGTTTTCTCCGGCGACGATCCCGTCAGCGTGGAGACCCTGGCGGCACTCGAGGTCGCTTGTTATCCCGAACACGCCACCGGAACACCGGGACGACGCCCGATCGACTTCGTCCGGCTCTCCGCCGCCAATCCGACACCGCTCGCACCTTGTTTCGATGCGCTGGAAGCCGATGCGAAAGAACGGGGTACGTGGTGGGATCCGGACAATCAGATTTGGGCCGAACAGCGTGGTGTGCACGTCGAACTCAAGCTGGCAGGCAACGAACTCGGCAACTTCTCGGCTTTCCTGCGGGACAGCTGGCGCGCGAACGACTGGATGTGGGGCCGCCTCGATGCCGTCCCGACGCTCGTCGACCTGATGGTCACTCCAGATGCGATCCGTCGAGGATTCTCCACCCCTGATGAGCGGCTGGAAGCAATCCGACGGCTGATCGTTGACTCCACCGATGGCGAGCTTGGCGAGATCGGCTCGGAACTGTGGGAGAAACATGGCGCGCAGATCGGCGCAGAACTGGACGCAGTATCAGCCGGCGACGACATAACAACGCTGGAATGCACTCGAGCGGCCTTGGTGGAACGACGTCAGTGGGAGATCCTGTCAGAAGAGCTCTCGGGGAGCGGTTCGGTGCGCGAGCAGATCCGCAACTATCGGGTAGGAGCGGAACAGGTCACCGATCCCGAGACCCGCAAAGAGATCCGTCTCCGGCTCCGGGAAATCACCGATGCGGCGTCGCAGATGCTGCTGGCCACGACTTCGGCGCACGGCTCCAAGCGCTACGGCACACCCGACCGGCCGACATGGCGTGGTCGTGGAGTCCGGTTCGTGGTCGGCAGGGGTGGCCGCTGGGCATCCCGCAGAATCACCAAACCCGCCAGAATCACCAAACCCCGCAAGACCACCAGGTAGTCACCACGCCGCGGCATTCAGCCTGATGAGCCACCAGGTTGTGAGCGTATCCGGACGGCCCGTTTGAGCAGCCCGAACCAGAACGACGCCCCGATCGACAACGCAGCCGCAGTAATGAGCCAACCTGCCACCGTGGCGAGCGACGACCCGGAGTCCTCGAAACCGCACCAGTGATCACCCTCGCCTGACCCGGCACCCGCGCCGTTCGCTGAGACAGCGTCTGTCCCGGCGCCCGGACAGGTTCGCCACCAGATCGGCAATCCGGTGTCCAGCACCGAGGAGACCTCCGCCTCTACGCAGGTCCGGGTCGTGCAGTCCTCGATCTCTCCCAGTTCCATCGCGTTCGTCTCGGCGAGGGACACAACCGTGTCACGCACGACGTCGTTTCGATACAACTCCGTTGTCACACCGATCGCGCTGACATTGAAGAACACCGCCACCGCGAGTCCGTACAGCATCATCACGATCCGCGTCCGGCTGCGGTACCACGACGAGACCCGCTCCATGCTGGAATCGAACCAAGTCTCCAGCGCCAGGCGGAAGCGGAGCACGTCACCGTCAGCCTCCCGGTACAGCAACTGGAACTGTGTTCGCAGCGGAGCCGGAAGTTGGCGGATGCGCTCTTCGATCCCGTCCCACACGGGATTCCCGTCCGGATCGTCGGGCGTGAGGATGTCGACCAGGGCGCGGGCAAACTCGGTTGGCGGGATGTTGTTGATGCGGGTCGGCTTGTCGAGCCGTGCGGTATCGAGCCGTGCGATGATCGGATGGTCATACAGCTGTCGCGCCAAACTCTCGGTCGGCTCTTCACCGACCACCGTCCTCGGATTCGACGACACATCCGTGCGGTCCGGCACTTGGCCGAGCGCCGGGTTCAGGAGCTTTGTCTGTGGAGGGTCCGCCGACTCGTCGAGGATCCGCTTGACCGCAACCCACAATGCCTTGGAGCGCGTGTTCAGGAGCTTGCGAACACCTTCGTTGATGCCCGAGACAGCGAGACTGAAGACGAAGAAGATGAAGAGCAACCCGACCACGACGTCGAAAATGCTG
>JAHRAZ010000147.1 GCA_020027475.1 Microthrixaceae bacterium | reverse complement strand
TCCGCGAGAATCACCGCAGGATCACTCATCAGGGCACGCGCTATTCCGACGCGTTGGCGCTCCCCGCCGGACAACTGCCCGGGTCGGTGGTCCAGTCGGTGTGCGAGGCCCACCGACTCCAGGAGTTCACTGGCTTTCGCCATGTTGGATCTTGTGGACTTCCGATTGATGTCAGCAATCAACAGGAGTTGCTGAATGGCGGTCAGGGAGGGAAACAGTTCCGCACTCTGGAAGATCATTCCCACATGATTCCGTCTCATCGTGGTGCGGTCTCGATTCGAGAGTTCCGCGCAGGCATTGCCTGCAAGGTTGATGCTGCCCGAGTCAGGCGTTCGCAGGAGTCCAGCCACTCCGAGCAGGGTGGACTTGCCGGATCCGGAGCGGCCTGAGACGGACACAACCTCGGATCGCTGCACGGAGAGGCTCAAACCGTGGAGGATCGACTGATACTCATCACCATCGCGGAAGCGCACGGAGACATCGATCAACTCGAGCCCGGTCGCGCTCTGGTTGTCGGTGCCCTGGTTGTCGTCTGCGCTCATCAGGTGGCCCCGGATTGCAGTGAGATGGCGGGGTCCACCGAGGTGATCCTCCGCAGGGATATCAGGCTGCCCGCCATTCCGACCAAGATGAGGATGAGTGCTGTGCCAAGGACCGAACCCGGCGTGAGACGAAATGGTGCCTCATCTCCGATCGCCAGCGCTGCGAGATAGGCCAGACCGGCGCCGGCCGAGACCGAAACAACCAGGATGATTGCGAGTTGAACCAGTGAGTCCCTGATCACGTATCCCGAGGATGCACCAAGAGCCTTCAGCAGTCCGATCTGGCGGGTTCTCTGGATCGTCCAAACCGTGAAGAACGCTCCGACAACGAGAGCCGAGATCACCAGAAGGAATCCGCGGATGAGGCTCATGGTTGCGCTCTCCGCCGCAAACCCGGGCGAGCCGGCGTATGCCTCTTTCTTCGTGATCGTCTCGGTTTCGGCGGCTGCATCCGCAGCGTCGAAATCGGCATCGCCGTTCTGTGAGGCAATCGCCGAGAATCGATCATCCGCGGAGTCCCCGTAGATAAGTTCTCTCCATGTGTCGAGTGAAGTGAACGCGATCGGGACGTGGCCGTATGTTCCGGCAAACGTGAAACCGACTACCGGCAAGGTCACGCTTGTTCCCACTATGGTCAGCTCGTCTCCCACTTCGGCGAACTCGCTGAGTTCTTCGGACAGCACGAGACCGCCGTCCAGTGCCCTTGCGATTTCTTCACTGTCGCCCTCGGAGGCATCGGCGATGAAGCTGTCTCCTTCAACTCCCCACATGGATATGTCGAAACCTGATTCTCCGGTAGTCGGTTGCGCATTGAAGAACGAGACACCGACCGGGGTGGCCGCAGGATCCGGATCGGACAGAGCGGAGTTGTACGCCGCCAACTGGTCCTCGGTGAGTATCGAACGGCTGAACACTGCCCCGGCGCCATCCTGAAATGCCAGATTCTCCAGCGGTAACGCCCGCAGGCCGGAGATTCCATCATCGACCAGACCGGCTGCAAGTCCCCCGAGCATCGTGGCCATGAAGCTGATCAGCCCGATCACGAGGCCGACCAGAACGAACCGGCCTTTCGCGGCCCTCAGATCGCGGATTCCCAAGTAGCTAGGAGATGGCACCGGTTGAAGCTAACAATCACGAGCGGAACTCGGGAAACCCGCAGACGACCGTGGCGAGCGCCCTGGATCACGGGCGGGCCGCTGGCGGGAAGACAAGTGGTGAATCACCGGGGGCGTTTCGCCGGCTCGGGCGCTGGCGGTTCTTCATCTGAAAGCAGTGTGGAGCACAGAGTGCAGAGTGGTGGGCAAAAAGCGATGTGGAGCGCCGAAGCGCTCCACATCGAGGTTCTTGGTATTGGATGAATCAGCCGAGGGCTTTGGCCTTCAACTTGTTGAACTCGTCCTGGTCGATGGCGCCGGAGTCGAGCAATTCCTTTGCGGCGCTGATCTGCGCTGCGGAGTCGGTGCCGGCTTGGGCAACCATGCTTTCCGCGTACTTGAGGCTCTGTGCCTGGGCATCCTGCTGCTGAGCAATGGCCCGCTCCGCCATGCCGTCGCCACGGACGATCAGGTAGATGAGCATCGAGATCAGCGGAAGGAACAAGAGCGCAATGATCCATGCGGCCTTCGCCCAGCCACCGATGTCGCGGGAGCGGAAGAGGTCAGCAAGGATGCTGAAGAGGATCATGAAGTAGATGACCATGAAAAAGATCACCAGCATGGTCCAGAGGATTTCTCCGAGGTTTACGTCCGCGAGAATCACGGTTGGGACTCCAATTCGTAGAGGATTGATTGCCGGACAACACTAGCCGCCGGCCGGGATCGAGCGCTATCCATCTACGGAATGGCTGCTTTGTCAGAATGCCGTACCGCTGATCAGCACTTGGGCTGCCATTCAGCGGCCGCTCACTCCGCCATCTTTGCCACCAGCGATCCGAGCAGGGTGTGGAAGGACTCGCCGGTGGAGTCATGGCTCCATCCGTGACCACAGAAGAGGCGGTCGAACCGTGGTCCGGAAGCCGCAACTTCGGCCAGTGAGCGGCGCTGTTCGGACCATGAATACCAACAGGCCTCCCGAAAGGCGATCAGTTCACCACGGTGAGGATTCCAGGCGAGTGAGTCGCCCGAAAACAGCAGATGCTCGTCCACGAAATAGAGCACGCTTCCCTCAGTGTGTCCGGGAACCGGCCAGGCAAGGGTGTCGTCGCGTATCTTGAACGGTTCGCGCCCTGTCAGGAGATCCGTGGCGAACGGCGTCCCCTCAGAATCGCTGGAATGCATCCAGACCCGGGCACCGAATCGGTCTGCGTACCTCTCGGCATCGGCCACGTCGTCGCTGTGGCTGAGGAGGATGTCGGATATTCCGCCCATGTCTTCCAGTGGTCCGTATACCTCACGCGTCCACCGTGGTGAGTCGATCATGAGGTTTCCGGCGTCCCTCGCCACCAGGTAGGAGTGAGCCCCGAATGACGAGCGTGCATTGTGGCCCAGTCTGAAGACGCCATCTCCAAGATCGTGTGGATACTTGGCCGGATAAGGTCGACTGAGCATCTCATTTCCCACTGAGCGAGTCGGGCACACAAGGAGTGCCCGCCAGGCCATCTCGAGCTCTTCGGCATTCCCGGGCTGGTGCGCGAAGACGGAGCGGCCCCGGTCATCGGTTCTGATCAGCCCGGGTGCCACCTGACGGGACGCGTCGCAGCCGATGCAGAGCGTGTCCACATACCAATCACCCTCTGCCGTTTGCGGGTGGCGGTCCTTGGGCCTTGCCATGCAGGCACGATACCGCGACGACCACCTTTTCAGCAGGGGTACCGGCTCAGTAGGGTCGGTCAGGTTCAGCCCGGTTCGGGGCTGAACCGTTCGTCATCACGGGAGGAAAATGACGAAAATCTCTCCACCAACTGGCGCCGCCAACGCGGATACGTTCGGTTCTGTAGGCGTGATTGTGGGATTCCGCGGGCCATACGCGGATGGTCCACCGCCGGAAGCGGTGATTGTGGACTATCCGGAGCTCGATAGATTCGGGTGGCGCGAAGTCCTCCGACTGATTCAGACGGTCCTCGTGCTGGCGTTCAACGTGGCTCGCGGGGCGGCGCGCAAGCTAGCTCACCCGAAAGGTGAGAGCCTCGGGTACTACGCAAGTGAAGGGCTCGTTGAGGGATTCTTCGAGGTGGGTCCCACGTACGTGAAGGTCGGTCAGGTCATCGCCTCCTCCGGGCTGTTTCCTGAAGACATGGCCCGCCCGGCATTGCGTTGCCTGCAGGAGGTTCCTCCCTTTGAGTTCGGGTTCGTGCGCGAAACTGTTCGCAATGACTTGGGATACGATCCGAAGTCACTTTTCCGCAAGATCGATGAAACTGCCCTCTCAGCGGCTTCGGTGGGTCAGGTCCACGCCGTAGAGTTGCCCGACGGGACCGAGGCCGTGATCAAGCTCCTGCGACCCGGTATCGCCGAGTCGATGAACCTTGATCTTCGAATTACGTACTTCGCGGCCAAACAGCTGATGCGAACCAAGTTGGGTCGGAGGGCGAACGCAGTCGGCATGATCCGCGACCTGCACAAGCTCACCAATCAGGAACTCAACACCTCACTCGAGGCCTACCGTCAAGCTGAGTTCCTGGACAATCTCCATGTGTTCGGAGACAACCGCATGGTGACCGCTCCGAAGGTGTTCTGGGACTATTGCGGCCCGCACGTGATCTGCATGGAACGTGTCTATGGCGCCCCAATGGACGATTTCGATGCCCACAAGCGGATGGGATTTGATGCGGCTTCCAACCTGCGTCGTGGGATGAAGGCCTGGATCGAGGCGATGGTTGTGCATGGGCCATTCCACGGTGACCTCCACGCAGGAAACATCTGGGCCCTTCAGGATGGTCGGTCATGCTTTCTGGACTTCGGAATCATGGGCGAGTTCACACCAGAGTGGCAGGCGATGGTGAGCGACATCCTTTACACATTCATGATTGATCAGGACTTCGCGCGAATCGTGAAGGGATACAAGCGACTTGGAATACTTGATCCAGACGTGGGCGACGATGAGACGCTGGGTCAGATGTTGGCCATGGCATTCGGACCGATGATGGAAACACGCATGGAAGATCTTCAGTTCTCCGATCTGTTTCAGCAGTCACTGGAGGTCGCAGAGCAGATGGGCGACATGACTGCACCCCAGGAGCTGAGTCTGCTCGGAAAGCAGTTCCTGTATTTCGAGCGATACGTGAAAGGGATTTCGCCCGAGTACCTGCTTGTGAAGGATCCGTATCTGGTCAAGAACATCTTCCCCGAGGAAGCCAAGGTCAAGATGGCTGAACTCAGGGGGGAAGATCCTGAGGCCGTTGTGGATCCCGATGACCTGGATCCCGATGACTGGAATCCCGACAGCTCCGTTCTGTTGGACCCGCCACCCGCCTGATCCCCAAGCCGGCTGGCGGGTTGTTGTCCGGGGAACGCGTGTCGAAACGAGTCCTGTGCGCCCAGTCACGTTGTGCCCGACCCGTTAGGGTGCCGCGGTGGCAGCTTTGGAGTTTGACAGCTTCGATCCCAAGATCGCACAAGCGGTTCTCGGTGGATTCGGAATGCTCTCAGGTGGACTCATGGGTTATCTGGGGATCCGCCATACCCACGTCGGGCCCGGCACATTGTGCGCCGAGGTCGACGTGGTCGAAGAACTCCTCAATCCGTTCGGCATGATGCACGGCGGAGTTCTGTCGGCGCTGGTGGATCACACCCTCGGAGCTGTGATGTATCCCGTGATTCCTGCAGGCGCGTGGGCCGCCACCACCGAGTACAAGCTCAATCTGACCGCTCCGGTTCGTGAAGGCGTGCTGCGCGTGGACGCCGAAGTGGTCTCTATGTCGCGCAGCACGGGGGTAGTCCAGGTGCGGGCGCATGAAGTCTCCGAAGGAGGCGAACGCCTCGTCGGCATCGCCCTGGGCTCATGCATGATCAAGGCGCCGGGGTAGGCACGCGGCTCACCTTCCTGAGCTGGGACTTGAACGCCTCGTTGTCGAAGACCGAGGGCTCGGTTGTGGCAATGAAATCCAGTAGCTCTGCAGAGAAACGTTGAGCGTCCGCGTGGTGCGGGAAGTGACCGGATTCCTCGAAGATGGATACGCGGGCGTGAGGCAACGTGGCTTGGAGCTGGTCTGCGTGCTCCACCGGAATGATTCCGTCGTGTTCGCCCCATATCACAGCCACGGGAATGTGTTCTGCCAGGTAGACACGGTCTTTGAGCGTTACCACCTGGCCGCGCCAGTCCACCACCGCGCGCAGGGTGCGGGTGAACGCATCGAATGCACCATCCTCGGGCAGTGCATTCAGCACCCGAGCCAGTTCGTCAGCGTCGCGCCCGAGATCGTGTCCTATGACCTTCAGCAGGGCAATACCGACCTTGGTGACAAGTCGGCCCGGAGTTGTGTGAATGAGCGGGACGAACAGTTCACTGAAGGGGACCGTGGCGATTCGCAGAAGCGGCGAAACGTCGCGGCCAATTCCGCCGGCATCCACCAGTACCAATCGTTCGACCTTGTACGGATACTGGTAGGCGACCTGTGCTGCGATGCCACCGCCGAGGGAATGCCCGACCACAGTTGCGCGGTCGATGTCGAGCACATCCATGAGGTCGCGGACCCCGTTGGCGAAAGCCGCTGCGGAGTAATCGGCACGCGGCTTGTCGCTATTGCCGTGACCGAGGAAGTCAGGTGCGAGCACCCGGTGTGTCTTCGCCAGGTCGGCCATGATCGGGATCCAGGACTCAGAGCTGTCGCCGACGCCGTGCAGCAACACGATTGTGGACCTGCTGTCGTCGACGTCGCCCGCGAGCCGGTAGGCACGCCTGTAGCCGTGGATCTTCCGGTAGTGGACTGTCAGTTCTTCGCCGAGGTCCTCGCTGTCGCGAGCACCTCTACCTTTGGACACGCCGCCTCCTCGAGTCACACCGACCGCCCGGTTCATCTACCGACCGCTCGATCATCATCTGACTCCTGTGTCGAAGCTACGCCCAGTTTATTCCGGATGGCCAACCCACCCCAGTCGATCCTGGCGTGGCGGCCCGGGATCGTGCGGGAACCGGTTAGCTACGGGGCACATCGATCCAGGGCAGTTCCTTGTCGGTGCGGACTTCCCCGGGCAGGCCGAGCACCCGTTCCCCGAGAATGTTCCGCTGAATCTCCGAGGTACCACCCTCGATCGGGTTGGCACGGGAGCGCAGGAACATCTTTCGTGAGCTCCCTGCAGGACCGACCAGTCCGAGGTTCTCGGACCGCCGCATTTCATAGTCGTAGCCGGTGAGTGCCGAGGCCCCGAGCAGATCCACGCACATTTCGTAGATGGAGAGGTTCACTTCGGCGAACATCAGTTTGGCGATCGACCCTTCCGGGCCGGGCGTGCCGACCTTGCGATTCTGGGAGGCCCGCATATTGGTAAGGCGGAGCACCTCTGCGTCGATCCACAAACGCATGAGTTCGTCCTTGAGTGCAGGATTCTGGTCGGACTCCTCGGTCCAGATGCGCACTGCTTCTGCGATGGCTCCGCTTCCGCGGGTGGGGCCGCCGCCACCACCTCCGATGGTTATCCGTTCGTTCATGAGTGTGGTCATGGCCACACCCCATCCCTGGCCGACATCTCCCACCCGATCCGCGTCGGGGACCCGGACCTCGGTGAGGTAGACCTCGTTGAACTCGGCTTCGCCGGTGATCTGTCGAAGTGGCCGGACCTCCACACCCGGAGCCGTCATGTCCAGGGCGAAATAGGTCATGCCGCGATGTTTCGGAACGGTCGGATCTGTTCGGGCAACCAGCATCGCGCGGTTGGCGAGGTGGGCAAGGGTGTTCCACACTTTTTGCCCGGTGATCACCCATTCGTCGCCATCGCGCTCGGCTTTGCAGGCCAGTCCGGCAAGATCGGAACCGGCACCGGGCTCCGAGAACAGCTGGCACCAGACGTCTTCGCCGGTGAACATCGGCCGGAGCATCCGGCTGCGGAGTTCATCGCTTCCATGGTTGACGATCGTCGGGCCGGCCATCGTGAGGCCGAAGAAATGCCGGCTCTGGGGTGCTCCTCCACCGGCATCGCGAACTGCACCGTCAACCAACCGCTGAAGGTTCGGACTCACACCCAGTCCGCCCCAGCCCTGTGGGAAGTTCACCCAAGCGAGGCCCAGGTCGTACTGGCGTCCCCGCAGCTCCTCCGTGGACTCGGACTGGAAATCGCTGTCGGAGAGGAGTTGTTCGACTCGCTCTTCAACCAGGCTTGTTTCGCTATTCATGGGGTTCCTCGGAACATCGATTACATATTTTGTAGCCGCTGCGGAGGGTCTGCGTCTGCGGAATCGGGAATCGTGCCGAGATTCTGCGAAATTCGTTGGCGGCCAGGATGTTTCCGGGCCACGGTTGGGTGCATGAAAATGCCCACCTTGGAGGAACTGGCCGATTCGCTCCCGCAGGTGCTCGCCGCCCCCGCCGACGCCGGCACTCTTCGCATGATCGTTCGGCGACCAGGTGAGGAGGAGCGGGAGATTCTGGAGCAGGGGCACCTGAACTCCGTTTCAGGCCTCGACGGTGACAATTGGCGCACCCGTGGTTCGGCCCGCACCCCCGATGGCTTGGCACACCCGGACAAGCAGTTGAACATCATGAGTTCGCGAGTCATCGATGTTCTTTCAACCGACCTCCACCATGCTGCCCTGGCGGGAGACCAGCTGTATGTCGACATGAACATCACCGAGGAGAACATGCCCGCGGGTACTCAGCTCCGGATCGGTTCCGCAGTGATCGAAGTAACAGATGAACCTCATCGAGGTTGTGTGAAATTCGCCCGCCGTTTCGGAACAGACGCCCGCAGGTGGGTCAACCAGGGTGACCGTCTCGGCCTGCGCCTGAGAGGTCTCAATGCGAAGGTGGTCCGCGACGGCACCGTTGAGGTTGGTGCTGATTTGATCAAGATCTGAAGGCACCGCCATGAAGTGCTTCCGCAGCATCGCGTCCGTCATCGGGCGATTCCGCTGGATCCGGGTATGTCAGACGGCCACGTTCTGCGGTGATCTCTGGATCACCTCGTCGGCGCAGTCGACGGCCGCCGCACCCAACTCCATGATTCGCAGGTCCCCGATGGGTGTGCCTGTTCCTCGACTGCAGACCATCGCCAGGGACAGTTCCCGAGAAGGATCAGCCCAGGCTCCGGATCCGCCGAAACCGAAGTGCCCGAAGGCCATCGGCAGGACACCCCGGCTGGTGAACACCCTGTGGAAACCCAAGCGCCAATCCATCGGTATCACCAGCACATGATCCAGGCCCTTCCCACGGTGGACCTGAATCGTGTGGATCGTCTTGGTCGAAAGGAAGCGGGTTCCGTCCACTTCGCCGCCGTTGGCCATGGCCCCGTACATGCGGCCGAGCGACCTGGCGGTGAAGAATCCGTTGGCTGCAGGAACGGCCGCATCCATGATGTCCGGACCCCATAGCACGTCTTCCATGCCTCTTGGCACGAGCGAGTTGACAATCCGACGGGTATTGACCGGACTGGGCAGCCGGGAGACAAGTTTTCCCAACTCCTTTCCGATCCGTTTCTCCATGCTCTTGAAGGGTTCGCGTTTGGGTCGTCTGATGCCGATCGGTCCCAGCGGGGCCAGGCGATGTCGTTCAGATTCGGGAAGTCCGATGTAGAGGCCGTCGGTTCCGAGAGGTTCGGCTATCTCGGTGCGAACGAAGTCGGAGAATGACTGGCCCGAGATGCGCTGAACGATCTCGCCGGCGAGCCAACCGTAGGTGAGCCCGTGGTAGCCGTGACGGGTTCCGGGTTCGTAGGCTGGCGCTGCGGCCGCAAGTGCTGTGGTCATGTGTTCCCAGTCGTGCATTCGGTCGGCTGAGTCCACCAGTGAGCGGATGCGGTGCAGTCCAGCCGAATGTGTCATGACGTGGGAAACGGTGATTGATTCCTTCCCGTTGGCAGCGAACTCCGGCCAGTAGGTCGCAACTGGTTCCTGGTAATCGAGTTCTCCCCGGTCGGCGAGGATGTGCAAGGCGGTGGAGGCCACTCCCTTGGTGGTGGAGAAGCACATTGCCACCGTGTCTTCTTCCCAGGGATCGTCGCCGTCGCGGACACCTCCCCAGAGGTCCACCACGGGTTTGCCCCGGTGATAAATGCTGACGGCAGCGCCGCCGCTGGTCCTTGCCAACTGACGTTCGAAGAGCTTGCCAACGCCCTCGAAGTCTTCGTGTGTGTATCCGTCCATCACCGACAATTTCGCCTCGATTCTCCAGTTCGCGCTCCGAAAGCCTGATGGCCGCCGCCGCTCCGCCGGTTCGGAGCCGAATGTGGATCGACCATACGATAACCGCAGGTGGCATGCACCGGGCGGGTCCTGGATTCGGCGGAACCTACCGATCCGGTTCCAGTATCAGTTGCCATTCGAGGGTTGCCTCGTCGGAAATGCTGAAAACCCGTCCTCCGGAGGCCGGTTCGATGCCGTAGTCGGACAACCTGATGTCCGTCTGGCCGGTCACGATCATCAGGTCACCGTCCAGCGCCCCCGCGATGCTGGCCGTCTGGATGAGGGTGCGGCCGTTGATCGTGAGGTTGCCGTCCACCTCCACTTGCACCGGCTCTCCGAGGTATGCCTCGCCGGGGATTTCAACCGGCGTGCTCAGTTGGAAGGTTGACTCCGGATGATCCCGGACATGCAGCGATGTCTTCATGGTGAGATCGCGTCGTGGATCGCCTGTGGCCAGCGTGGCCACGTCAACGGTCACCACCGCATCCGTCAGTTGACGATCGGCCAGTGTTATCGAGGCGTCCAGGTCACGGGTGCGCCCGACTGTCGTCTTCGATCCCAGCGCATACAACTGTTCATCGAGCCGAAACCCCACGAAAGACCCTTCCCCGTTCCGAGGATCATCCGGCAATGGCTCACTCGTGAGTTCCCATGCTCCATCCACCATGTCCGGGGGAATCGAGCCGGAGATGCTCGTCGCAGCGGAGGTTTCACGGTTGGCAGCAACGGCACCTTCGATGTCAACGGGGTCTGGTGCACTTCCGCCCAGGCGGTAGTAGAGGCCGCCGGCGACTGCAGCGCCCAGGATGGTCGCGGCGGCGATTCCGACCACTCTTCGGGATATCACGCTTCCATTGTGTCCACTCACGCGCACACATGTGCGGTAGCCGGGCACCAAGGTGATTCCCTGACCCGCTCCGCACAGGCCGGGCTAGGTTTGCTGCCGGTCGGCGACACCGCGCCACAACCGTGGATCCGGAGGGATCAATGAGCATCGATTTCAGCCTTTCGCCCGAGCTCGAAGTACTCAGGGGACGAATTCGAACCTTCATCGAGAACGTCGTGTTGCCGGAGGAAGCGCGGATCGACTCAGAGGACCTGCAGGAAACGGATCGCGACGCGTACATCACCGCGCTCCTCGGCATGAGGAAGAAGGCTGCGAAGGAAGGATTGTGGCTTCCGCACATGCCCGAAGAATGGGGCGGCATGGGTCTGGGGCATGTGGAACTGGCCATGGTCCAGGCGGAGGCCGCCAAGTCCTACTACGGCCCCTGGGTCCTGAACTGTCAGGCGCCCGACGAGGGCAACATGCATACGCTGTTGCACTGGGCAACCGATGCACAGAAGGACAAGTACCTGAAGGCTCTTTGCGACGGCGTCACCTGGTCATGTTTCGCCATGACCGAACCAGAGGTTGCAGGATCAGATCCAACCCTCATCAGGACCAGCGCCTACCAGGACGGCGAGGAGTGGGTGATCAACGGTCACAAATGGTTCATTTCCAACGCCCATCGCGCCAGCTTTGCCATTCTCATCGCGCGAACCGAGGAGGATCCAGACCTGCCACAGGCAGCCAACACGGCGTTCATCGTGGATATCCCTTCGGATGGCTGGACCGAGGTTCGCCAGATCGAGACGATGCACGGCAGCACCGGTCATTCAGAGATCCTGATCGAGGACCTGAGGGTGCATGAGTCCCAGATGTTGGGTGGTCGAGGCCAAGGTCACCTGCTCGGACAGTATCGGCTTGGACCGGCCCGCCTGGCTCACTGCATGCGCTGGGTCGCACAAGCCGAGACAGCGCTGGACATGATGGTGGACCGTTCGCTGGATCGTTTCTCGCACGGTTCCCTGCTGGCCGAGAAGCAAGGCGTTCAGTGGATGATCGCCGACTCGGCAATGGAGTTGTATCAGGCAAAACTGATGGTGTTGCACGCCGCCTACAAGGTGGACCTGTGGGCATCGGACAATTCCGTTGACTTCAAAGGCGAGGTTTCGATGGCCAAACATTTCGTGGCCAACATGTTGAACCGGGTGATCGATCGATCGATTCAGGTTCATGGCGCGCTCGGGTACTCCACCGACACGCCGCTGGCCCATATGTATCAACAGGCTCGCTGGGCCCGGTTTGCCGATGGGGCGGATGAGGTCCATCAGATGCGAATCGCCCAGCGCACGATTGCCGCCTACAAGGATTTCGGAACCACGAAAGTGGCCACCGGTGGACTGCCGATCTGAGCCGC
>JAHRAZ010000133.1 GCA_020027475.1 Microthrixaceae bacterium | reverse complement strand
CCTCGATACGTGAGATACCGCGGCCATCCGACCGACTCACCAGCTCGTCCAGTGTCCCACAGACCATCGTGAACGGTCATGTCCGTTGTGAATCCCGATATTTGTGAATCGTGACGTTTGGCGAAGCCCTTTGAATCAGGTGTTCAGAAGTCTAGGGCCGAAAGGTCCTCGTGCCAGTGGCCGGCCCGAGAGACAGCTTCGGCCCACTGTTCGCGGTCGAATTCGGCTTTGGGCTCCACCCGAACCGCAGGTGCCCATGAGTCGGCGATTTCCGACCAGTCCGAGAACATGCCGATGGAGAGCCCGGCAAGGAATCCCGCGCCGAGGGTCGTTGCTTCGCGCACCGGTGCCACCTCCACGGGAACCTGCGTGGCATCCGCGAGTGCCTGCACGAACAGGGGATTTTCCGACATGCCGCCATCCACCCGAAGTTCGGTGAAACTTAGGCCTGTGTCCTCCGACGCCGCCGCGAGCAGGTCGGCCCCTCGTTGGGCGACACCTTCGAGAACAGCGCGGGTGACATGGGCACCCGTGGTGCCCCTAGTCGCCCCGAAAAGGGCGCCACGCGCACCATAATCCCACTGGGGTGTACCGAGGCCCAGCAGGGCCGGCACGTAGAGCACGCCGTCGGTGGAATCCACCGATGATGCCTTCTCATAGGCCTGCGCTGAACTGTCGATGATCCCGAGGTCGACCAGCCACTCCACGTTGGTGCCCGCCGAGAGCATCACAGCTTCCGCGCCCCAGGTGACTTCGTTGTCCTGGCGCCATGCAACGATCGGAAATGTTCCAGATCTGCCTCGCCTGGAATAGGGGGGCCTTTCCGTTCCCAGGCACACGTCCAGCATTCCGCCGGTGCCGAAGGTCGCCTTGACCGCTCCAGGTGTCACACAACCCTGCCCGACCAGCGACGCCTGCTGATCACCCAACACGCTGCAGATCGGTGGTGCCCCGGGAAGTGCGGTGGCGTTGTCGATCAGGCCGGTGCTGTCCACAATGCGCGGCAGTACTGAGGCGGGAATGCGCAGACGATCCAGGATCGCGGGGTTCATGTGGGTGCCATCGGGGTTCAGCAGGCCCCAGATCGCGGCGTTGGACAGGTCACTCACGTGGTGGCGGCTGTCGGTGAGATTCCAGATCAGCCATGAATCAACTGTGCCGAAGCACAGGTCGCGGGTGCGATCAGGGTCGACCGTGTCGAGGATGTTGGCCAACTTGGTGGCCGACTCGTTCGGCGCCGTCGGAATCCCCTCGGCCCCCAGAACGAGGCAATCGCCCACGGTTCGCAGATCCTGCCAACCCTGAGCGGGAGCTACCGGTTCGCCGGTCTCGCGATCCCACACGATGGTGGAGGCCCGCTGGTTGGCTATCCCCACCGCGTCCACCGGACCACTTTGTTCCAGCGTTGCACGGGCACAATCGAGTGCCGCGTTCACATACTGGCGGGCGTCGAACTCAACGAGGCCCTGCATGGGAGTGTCGGGCAGAGTCGGTGCTGAGTGCTCATGGTCCACAGTCCCGTCCGCGGACACCACAGATGCCCTCACGCTGCTGGTTCCCAGATCGATTACGAGTACGCCCACCCTGATCCCTCCATCTCGGCTTTCATGCTGGTTGTCCTTCCGTGCCGCCGACGCTCGCGTCGACCGGTCCTGAAATTAGTCGTTCTGGATGTTCCATCTGCGGCCGAACATGCCGCCGAGCATCGCCGCGGTTGCCATCATCAGCAACAGCAGCGGGTAAGCGATCCAGGAGATGTCATCTCCCGCGATGAGTCTGCGGGTGATCCCGATCGACTGCACGATCACGTATGCGATGGCGCCGGCACCGGAAGCGTATGCGAGTGAAGCTTCCGGGCAGAGTCGCAGGACTGCCCAGCCTCCGGCCGCTGCGCCGAAGAGGATGAGCAGCCAGAACAACAGCGTGAAGGGCGAGTCGCTCTCGATGTCGCCGGCAGATATGAGCAGCTGATTGAAGATCGCAATGGGGGCAGCCACCACAAGTGCTGTGATCGACCCGCGCCACATTGCCTCATTCGGACTCACGGCCGCACGGACCATCCAGGGCCGAACGAGGACTCCAGTCCCAACTTGCCGGGATTCAGAATGTCGTGGGGGTCGAGAGCGCCCTTGATCGTGGTGAGAACCTCATGTGCGGCGCCCATTGATTGCCGCAGGTACTCCCCGCGGTGAATTCCGATCCCGTGGTGGTGACTCACCGAGCAGCCGTGATTGAGTGCCGCTGTCTGACCTGCGTCCCACAGGGCAGCATGCAGACGGTCCCAGGCGTCCCGGCTGGGTTCCGCCGCCCTCCCGCCGAAGGTGAAATAGAGGCAGGCGCCGTCGAGGTAGGAGTGGCTGCAATGAGCCGATGCTGCCAGACACCCCGGCACGGCCTGCATTGCGTCGGTGACGGCGGAATACGCATCAGCCAGCACGCTCCACGGACCTGAAACCTCCATCGTGTCCACAACAATTCCACCCGTGATCAAGGGTTCGAGTTGCGACACGTCGTTGCGGTTGGCGAGCCAGTGGTCGATCAGGTTGTCCTCGAGTGACTCGCAGCCGGCAGACGACAGTGCCTCGCGCTGCACCACCGCCATGGTGGCCTCGACGATCTCGGGATCACCTTCATCAAGAACAGTCACCACACACAGATCGTCGCCGGTGGAGAAATTGCGATCAGATTCGACCTCGTCGTACAGCCTCAGCACCGCAGGAGTGGCACCGGTGCGCAAGACGCGCCGAAACACCTCCAGCCCCGCAGCAAACGATGGCACGGAATATGCCGCCTTGGTGGTGGCCGCGGGCACCGGACGGACTTTGAGGCGGGCAGCCGTGATGACTCCCAGAGTGCCCTCGGAACCGACGAACAACTGATTGAGGTCGGAACCCGTGGCCGAGCGGGGATATCCGCCTGTGGTGATCTCCGTGCCGTCGGCCAGGACAACATCGAGGCCCACCACCATGTCCTCGATCTTTCCGTAGCGAGTTGAGAA
Organism: Microthrixaceae bacterium; assembly: GCA_020027475.1. Classification (GTDB taxonomy): domain Bacteria; phylum Actinomycetota; class Acidimicrobiia; order Acidimicrobiales; family Microtrichaceae; genus JAHRAZ01. The sequence goes on along the minus strand of JAHRAZ010000133.1, from coordinate 8,243 downwards.
CTGTCCTGCGCCGCGACAGGCGATCCAGCCTCCCACGGTGGACAGGGTCATCGACTGCGGCCAGTGGCCGCACGTGAGGTCATGATTCGTCCTGAGCTCGGACTCGAATCGATCGCCGAAAGTGCCACTGAGCACGTCGACCACCAGTGACTCGTCGTCCACGGATCGAATCCCGCTCAGCCCGCAAAGGTCCAGCAGTGCGCCGCCGTACATGGGAACAGAGCCACCCAGGACTCCGGAGCGTCCACCCGCAGCGGTCACGGGGATCCGGCTTTCGTTGCAGATGGCCAGGATCGACGAAACCTGATCGGTCTCAGTGGGTCGCACCACCGCAGCAGCACGCGCGGGTATCTGTCCTTCAGTGGCCCAGCTCATGGCCGCCGGCCACCAGTCCCGACTGGACTCGGTGCGGCTTTCCAGTCCGGTGTCCACGGTGGCGCCGCAATCGCGGAGCCTTGTCAGGATCGCATCGGAAATCTCCACCGCTGGGGCCGAGGTTCTGACCATCGCGTCCGCGGGCCCTCCATGAATGGCGATCGGGGGAGTTGGTGCGCCAGGGCCGAGATCGAAGTCCGCGGAGGTGGCACCATCTTTTCGCTGCTCGCTCATGGCACAGACCGTACTTCCCACCCGTCACGGACTCCCGCGCCGAAGCCCCGGCCGTTGTCCACCGCAACCGCTCAGCTCGGGCTGCGGCTCAGGTCGGAATGGAGAGAAGCTCTTCCATGTTGGTGATCGGCAGTTCCGAGGTCTCGCGTTCGTGGCTGATCCCGGCTTCGTAATCCTGCACGGAGTCCCGAACCTGCGATGAATCCCATCCGTCGACCGACGCCATGAGTTCTCCGACTCGTGGTGCAGCCATTGCCGAGTCGTCCCGGCCGTAGATTCGGGCGCGGGTGCGCCGGGCCAGTACGTCGTCAACGGTGTTGGCCATTTCGTATCGGGTTGCGAACACGGCCTCGGCCGCAACGTAGGGAAGTCCGCTCACCAGGGTTTCCGCCAACGACGGGTCCCGCTGGATCAGGTCCATCACGGCGCGGGCTTCGCCCCCGTAGCGGGACCCGAGGTGTCTGGCCAACTGCGGATCCACTGCCGGAAAGGCTTTCAAGGATCCCATCAGTGAGTCGTAGCCTTCCTTGCCCCGTAGTGGAAGCTTGGCAGTGACGCTCTTTGCGTATCCGGCAAACCCCGTGTCGGCGGCAAGAACCGAGTTCACAACTTCATCCACCGTGTCCGCAGCCATGTGCCGGTAGGTCGTGAGTTTTCCGCCGGTGATCGTGACCAGGCCGGAACCGGATCGCTTCACGCTGTGGCCTCGGGACAGGTCGGCCGTGCGGCCACTTGATGCTGATTTCACCAATGGGCGCAGACCAGCCCAGCTACCGATTACATCCGCGGTAGTGAGTTCATTCACGCAGGAGTGGTTGATCGCGCCCAGGAGATACCGGATGTCCTCGGGAGTGCACTGCGGGTCATCCAGTGGCCCGTCGTAGTCGGTGTCGGTTGTTCCGATGTAGGTGAGGCGACCATGTGGCACCACGAACACCGATCGTCGATCCTTGGGAACCGGCAGCACGGCCGCGATCTGGTTGCGGACCTTGTCCCACGGCACCGCGATGTGGATTCCCTTCGCCGGGCGGATGGAGTCGGGATGAACACCTTCGTCCAGCTGGCGCACGTCGTCGGACCACACTCCGGCGGCATTCACCACGGCTCGGGTCCGAATCGTGAATTCGTCACCCGAGTATGGATCCCGCACATCCACGCCATCGATGCGTCCGCCGCCCGACTTGGACAGACCGACCGCGGGGAGGCGGTTGGCAATCACTGCTCCATACTCCAGGGCCGCTGTGCGGAGCACCGTCAATACCAGGCGGGCGTCATCAACGGTGGCGTCGTAGTAGAGGTATCCCGAGACCAGGCTCTCCGCGGGCAGTGTCGGCATGTAGCTGAGCGTCTCATCGTGATCCAGGCGCTCGTGGATCTTGCCGATCCGCCATCCGCCGGTGAGGTCATACGCCCACATCGCCGCCCCGAGGACCCGGGAGACCTTCGCCGGTATGGCTCCACCCTTGCCGAACATCGGAATCAGGAACGGCAGGATCCTGACGAGGTGGGGAGCATTTTTCAGAAGGCGTTGCCGTTCATGCAGGGCTTCGTACACGAGGCCGATTTCACCCTGCTGGAGATACCGGAGGCCCCCGTGGGCAAGTTTCGATGATTTCGACGATGTGCCCGACGCGAAGTCGTCGCATTCGATGAGCGCAGCACGCATACCTCGACTGGCTGCATCGAGAACCACTCCGGCTCCCGTGATGCCGCCACCGACGACCACCAGATCGAAGGATTCCGTCTTGAGGGCTTCGAGGGATTCGCCGCGGTTGAACGCTCGGGGTCTCACAGTCACAAGGATACGGCCCGTAGGTTACCGACCGGTAACCGGGAGATCCGGTGAGCAAATGGGAAAATCAGTGAGCAACCGGGAGAACCGGGGAGCGACCCGGATGCTGCGATGTCGCTTTGGTGGGCTCATGGTCGGGGTTTGTGAAACTTGGACTCTTCGGAGTGTGCGAGGCTGTTGTGTCGCCGTGGGCAGGCCCCCACTTGACTGACCGACCACGAGTTCGAATCAACCGTCGAACTCGACGCAAAACGAAGGATGGAACAATGGCCCTAGAAGGTACCCAGACCGAAGAGAATCTGAAGGCAGCGTTCGCAGGTGAGAGCCAGGCGAACCGTCGTTACCTCTACTTCGCCCAGAAGGCGGACGTTGAGGGATACCCGGACATCTCCGCACTCTTTCGCTCCGTTGCCGAAGGTGAGACCGGCCACGCGTTCGGTCACTTCGACTTCCTGGCCGAAGTCGGCGATCCCGCCACCGGAGAGCCGGTCGGACCGACCGAGGACAACCTCAAGTCCGCCATCGCAGGCGAAACCTATGAGTACACCGAGATGTACCCCGGATTCTCCAAGACCGCCCGCGACGAAGGCTTCGACGAGATCGCTGAATGGCTCGAGACCCTGGCCCGCGCCGAGAAGTCCCACGCCGGCCGCTTCGGCGAGGGCCTCGAGGCCATGAGCTGATCAATCCTCGATTGATGAACAGATGAACACCAGACATGAAGGTCCGGGTGATCGCCCTCAAGCGGTGGCCCGGACCTTCTTGACTGTGGCTGGGGCTGTGCCAGTGAAACGTGGCCATGGCATCGGAGTCGATCGGTGGACAGAGCCAGTGGGCGATCAGACCAGACCGAATGCTGAAGACCCGACCGACAGGTGATCAGAGGAGACACGTTGAGCACCACCTATGACCCTTTCAACCCGAAGTACTTCGATGAGGCTGACCTGCGCGAGGAGATGACCCGCGTCTATGACCTGTGCCACGGCTGTCGCCTCTGCTTCAAGTTCTGTTCTTCGTTCCCGACCCTGTTCGACTACATCGACGAACACGACGATCAGGACGCGGCCAAGCTGACCACCGCCCAGCAGGATCAGGTGGTTGACGAGTGCTTCCAGTGCAAGCTCTGTTACATCAACTGTCCGTACATACCGGGCCAGCATGAATGGGAACTCGACTTTCCCCGGCTGATGATGAGGGCGGAACAGGTTGCGTACAAGAACCACAAGCGGTCCCTCAAGACCAAAGCCACTGACTTGGCACTTGGGAAAACCGATCTCACGGGAAAGATCGGATCTGCAACTGCCGGAGTGACCAACAAGGCGATTGCCACTCCCGAAAGCCTTCCCCGCCGGTTGATGGAATCCACTGTTGGCATCTCCTCGCAACGTGTCCTTCCGCCGTATCAGAAGCAGCGATTCTCGACGTGGTTCCGCAAGCGCTCGGAGAACCTTGGGCGCTCCAAACGTGCGGAGGTCGCTCTGTTTCCGACCTGCCTGGTGGAGTACCAGGACACCAGAACCGGCAAGGACATGGTGGCTGTGTACGAACGAAACGGCATTGCCTGCGACCTTCCCGAACCACAGGTCTGCTGTGGAGCGCCTGTGCTGCACCAGGGTGATGTGCAGGGATTCGTGAAGTCTGCCCGCAAGAACATCGAGACTCTGGCAAAGTGGATCCGCAAAGCTCGAAGTCGGGGAGTGGATCCGGCGGTGGTCGTGCCCCAACCCACCTGCGGATACATCATGAAGAAGGACTACGTGGATTACGTGGGTGGCGCCGATGCCGAGTTGGTTGCCGAACACACCTACGACGCCTCCGAGTATCTGATGAAGATCCACAAAGAAGACAAGAACGCGGGTGGTGAGGGCCTTGATCAGGACTTCACCGGTGCCGTACCGGAGACCACCACCTATCACGCGCCTTGTCACCTTCGGGCCCAGAGCATGGGACTGAAGAGCCGGGACCTCATCAAGCTCACGGGCACCAAGATCACACTTGCGGCCGAGTGTTCCGGAATCGACGGCACCTGGGGCCTTCGGGCGGAGAACATGGCCGAGAGCCGCAAGGTGGCGACCAAGCTCATCCGCGCAATCAAGAAAGCCGACAGCGAAGCAGTTGCCGGCGACTGCTCCCTCGCCAACGGCGGAATCACGCTCGAGACCGGCACTTCGCCCATCCATCCGCTCACGCTCATGGCCCGCGCCTACGGAATACCCGAGGATGACTGATGGGAAACCGAAAACTCACACTTGATGACATCACCGACCTGCGGGCGTACGAACGTGAGCGAGCGGATTTCCGCAAGAGCATCATCGAGTTGAAGAAACGGCGGAGAGTCTCGGTCGGGCCGTTTCTCACACTGTTGTTCGAGAACCGCGAGACGATCCGGTTCCAGATCCAGGAAATGGCTCGGGCCGAGAAGATCATTTCCGATGAGGGAATCGAGACAGAGCTGCGGATCTACAACCCGCTCATACCGGACCCGGGTACGCTGTCAGCCACACTCTTTCTGGAACTGACCACCGATGAGCAGTTGCGGGAGTGGTTGCCCAAGTTGGTCGGAGTGGAACGCAGTGTGGTGATCTCTTCGGGCAGCGATTTGATTCGATGCATTCCCGAGGAAGGTCACGAGGCGAATCTCACACGCGACGAGATCACCGCTTCGGTGCACTACATCCGTTTCGAATTCACTGCGGACCAAGTGGCACGGTTCGGGGAGTCCGCGGTGAAAATAGTTGTGGATCATCCCGAATATCCGCAGTCTGTCACTCTGGGTAGTGAAACGGTGGCCGAGTTGGCCCTTGATTTGCACACAGAGTAGGTATTTCTGACTGGTCGTCAGCCGCTTTGTCATCGCGGGCCCGACGTTGGCATTATGGCCGCTATGAATCCCCCGACGACAGCCCTCGGTTGGGCCCACACGGCAGCCTGCACCGGCCTCGAATCGAGCATCTTCTACCCGGCCACCGAGGACGAAGCCGACACAGCCAAGGCAGTCTGTGCGCAGTGCCCGGTGCAGCTGGACTGCCTGGAACACGCAATTGAGCGTCGCGAACACAATGGTGTCTGGGGCGGTGCCACTGAGAAGGAGCGCCAGCGGATCATCCGCCGCCGCCGCCGGGAGCGCGCAATGGCCAAGGCAGCGGCCTCCTGATGCCAGAACCCGAGCGCGCCTGCATGAGAATCTGAGCCCGCCGATGCCGGATTTCGAGAGCGAAGGAGGTTGGCCGGGAATCCTCACCACGCTCACAGGTGGGACCGACCTGCCAGGCAGCCTCGCTCAGGAAGCTCTTGGAGAGATCCTGCGCGGCGATGCCACTGATGCTCAGATAGGCGGATTCCTGGCGGCGCTCAAGACCAAGGGTGAATCGGTCGACGAAGTGACAGGCCTGATCGCCGCCATTCTCGACGCATGTGTGGATCTATCGCTCCCCGAATCCGCCAGGACGATTGACATCGTCGGTACCGGTGGTTCCAGCGCCCTTCCGGGTGGAGCGTTCAACGTGTCAACGATGGCTTCGATCGTGGCTTCGGCTGCGGGAGCAGTGGTCTGCAAGCACGGAAACCGCAAGGCGTCCTCCACCTCCGGCAGCACTGACATGCTGGAGGCCCTCGGGGTGCAGGTTGAGCTCGGGAGCGCGGAGGTGTCGAAGTGTGTGACGGAGCTGGGATTGGGTTTCGCCTTCGCCCGCAAGTTCCATCCGGCCATGCGGTTTGCCGGGCCGGTCCGCGCTGAATTGGGTATCCCGACCGTGTTCAACATTCTCGGACCACTTGCTCACCCGGGCCGAGTCGGTCGCCAGCTTGTCGGCGTCGCCGACCCTGCACTGGTGGACCTGGTTGCCTCAACGCTCGCCGAACGTGGAATCACGGCCTGGGTGGTCCACGGCGCCGATGGCCTGGATGAGATCACCACCACAGGACCGACACTGATCGTGTCGATCTCGGGCGGGGATCAGGAACGATTCGAGCTCGTTCCCGGAGACTTCGGGGTGTCCGCAGCAACTCCCGAACAGATTTCGGTGGGTGACCCCGCTGAAAACGCGCACGTGGCAACTTTGATGCTCGCGGGGGAGTCGGGGCCGCTACGCGACATGGTGGTGATCAACTCGGCCGCCGCGCTCCTGGTCGCCGACGTGGTGGAGGATCTGGACGCCGGTGTTGAGGCGGCCGGGCAGGCGCTCGACAGCGGGTATGCGGCAGCGAAGCTGGAACAGCTCGTGGAGTTGACCCAACGCCTCGCCGGCAACGCCTGAGCATTCACGCGGCCTGAGCATCCACACGGCCTGAGTGCGACGCGTCTCGCTGCGGATCAACGCTGACGTCTGGGAGACGTGGCCTTCTTCGCGACGAATCTGCGAACCGCGGGAATCCGGCTGGAGTACTCGCCCTCGACCCATTCGAGAGTCACCGACGGACCGTGGCGCTCCAACCAGGCAGCCACCGCAGTGAGTTCGTCGGCAAGCCCCTTGGCCACCGCCTCCTCCGGGGAGGGAAGTTCCTCGGGGCGCATCTCCACTCGGCGGGACAGGCCTGCATCGGGTTGACCGTGCCAGAGGTCATGAGTCTGTCCACGGTCCGCTGCGGGCCAGATCCGCCAGAGGATTCCCCGCCGCATCTCGATTCGTTCACCTGTGGCCGCGATTCTCAGGACCAGCCGTTCACATCGGAGAAGTGAGTCGAACCTGCGCTGCCGCGAGATGGTGGACGCCAACGCCTCGAGGCGATCACGAACAGCGCCCGCCTCCTCGAACCGCTCATCTGCAGCCAGCGCTTCCATCCGGATGGACAGGGGAGCGAAGAGGACCTGATGATCCACTTTCACTGCCCGCAGTGTTGATTCCACGTGGCTCCGGTACTGCTCCCGGGAGATGTCTCCAGCACACGGGCAGGTGGCCACACCCAACTGGGCTGGAGCACATGGGCCGCTGCGTTTGGAAACCTTCGGAACCTTGCCGGTGCACCTCCGCAGCGGAATGGCGGATTCGATCGCTTCCGCAACCAACTTCGCGCGCCTGGTAGAGCCAATCGGTCCAAGAAGGATCCCCACCCCCTTGCCCGGCTGCCGCACCACCGACAGCCGGGGAAAGTTTTCCTCCAGTGTCAGGCGGAGGTAGCAGGACTTCCGCCAGCGCGTGCCCTGGCTGTTGTACGGCGGAGTGAGATCCCGGATGAGACGAGCTTCAAGCACTGACGCTTCCAGTGTGGTGCTGCACGCCTTGTGGTCGATTCGACCTGTTTCGCGCAACAGCGCACCGACCTTGCGACGGTCATCGCTGGAGAAGTAGCTGCGAACCCGCGAACGGAGATCGGTGGCCTTGCCCACATAGAGAACATGTCCCCTGGGATCGCGAAACAGATATACCCCCGGCGAGCGGGGCAGGTGTTCGGTCAGCGCAAGCTTCTTCGCCTGTGGATGTGAAGCCATCTTGGGAAGGCTCGCCAGGTCATCGAGACCCAGTACGCCGAATGCGGCCGCCCGCTCCATGAGCACGTGGAGGAGATCGGCCGTGGCAAGTGCATCGGTCAACGCACGATGTGAGGGCTGATTTGCCAGGCAGAGTCGGCTGGCCAGCGTGGAGAGCTTGCAGTTGGGCACCTCCTCACCGAGGAGCCTCCGCGAAAGTGCCACCGTGTCTATGGTGCGGTGATCCAGAGGCGGGCGACCATCACGTTCCAGAGCGGCCTGCAGGAATCCCACATCGAAACGCACATTGTGTCCAACGATCACAGCATCACCGATGAAATCCATGAGGGTGCCCAACACGGATTCGATGCGTGGTGCTTTGGTAACCATGGACTGGGTTATTCCGGTGAGCACGGTGATGGTGGGTGGTATGGC
>JAHRAZ010000132.1 GCA_020027475.1 Microthrixaceae bacterium | reverse complement strand
TCGGGCGCCAAGTCGGGTTGGTCATCACTCTTCGGTGGTGGCGCGAAGTCAGACGAGAGCTGATTCCGTGAAGCAGAAGCCCCTTCGGGCGATGCTGGTGGTCATGGGCATTGCCTTGGCGTTGCTCCTTGCAACGATCATCGCGGGCAAGTCCCCGAAGCTGGGCCTCGACCTTCAGGGTGGCGTGTCGGTGAATCTTCAACCTGTGAAAGACGGTGAAGTGACCGATGACGTGACCGACGAACAAATCGATCAGGCAATTGCGATCATTCGCAAGCGCGTGGATGCGGTGGGTGTGTCCGAACCGGAGGTATCCAGTCAGGGCAACACCATCACGGTTCAGATCCCGGGTGCCACCAACCAGCAGGAGGTTCTGGAGCTGGTTGGCCAAACGGCTGAACTGCGTTTCCGGCCGGTTCTCGCTCCGCTGGGACCGCTTCCCACCGAGGATGAGCGTCAGGAACTCGCTGATCAGACCGAGCAACTCCGAACCGATCTGGGGGTTCCCGAAGGAGTCACTGCCGAGGACGTGATCGACCAGGAGACAGCTGCGCTGGATCCCGAGGCAGATCCTGAAGCGCCGATTGTGCCTGCGAACGAGTGGGGCATCGACATCAACGACGAACGATTCACGGAGTGGGCCCAAGGAGAAGCGTCTCTGGCATCCACTGTGGCCACGCCCAAGTCGGATGACAAAGCAGAAGTCGAAGTGACCCTGATCGACGGCGAGGACAATGCCTATCTTCTGGGCCCCACAATTGTCACCGGCCAAGCGGTTGAGACCGCGTCGGCCGGTCTGAATCAGCAGGGACTCTGGGTGGTGCAGCCGACGTTCAAGGATGGCGCCGACGGGATCGACCTGTTCAACGCCGCTGCCGCGACCTGCAACGCGGGTCAACCTCTGTGTCCGCCCGCGCAGGGCCAGACCGTGGGCGCCTTGGCGATCGTGTTGGACTCGGAGGTCCTGACGGCTCCGGCCATCCAGCAAGCTTCCTTCGGCCGCGACGCCATCGAGATCACCGGCGACTTCGATCAGGACAGTGCCCAGGCCGTGGCCGTTGCATTGCGATACGGCTCGCTGCCGATCGAGCTGGAAGCCCAGCAGGCCGAAACGGTGTCACCAACACTTGGTCAGGGAGCGCTCACCGCCGGCATCGTGGCCGGCCTCATCGGCCTGACCGCTGTGTTCTTGTATCTATTCCTCTATTACCGGATGCTGGCCCTCATCACACTGGCGAGCCTCGCCACTTCGGCAACTCTGCTCTGGGTAACCATGAGTTGGGTCGGTGCCACTGTGACCCTCGCGGGCGTTGTCGGCCTCGTGGTGTCCATCGGCATCGCGATCGACTCCAGTGTTGTGAGCTTCGAAGGCCTCAAAGAGGACGTCCGCGGGGGATCCACCTTGCGCTCGGTCGCCTCGCGTTCCATGAGCCGGTCGTACTCAACGATCGTGAAGGCGGACACGTCGTCGCTGATCGGCGCAGCGGTGCTCTACTGGCTCTCCATTGGCCCGGTGCGTGGTTTCGCCTTCTATCTGGGGGCGGCCACGTTGCTCGACCTCTTCTCCGCCTACTTTGTGTTGCGGCCCGGTGTGTTGGCGCTGAGCACGTCGTCCTTCGGGCGACAACCCTGGAAACTCGGCATACCGATTGATGACCTTCCTGAGGCAACCCAGGAAAAGGTTGTCCTGACCACGGCCAAGGGAGCTTGAACATGGGTTTCTTTTCGAGGCTGTACCGGGGGACCAACGACGTTGACTTCCCCAAAATCACCCGATACACGGCCATCGTGTCGCTCATTCTGGTGATGATCTCAGTGGGATCCGTGCTCACGAAAGGCCTGAACCTGAGCATTGATTTCGAGGGAGGCTCCGTATGGGAGGTTCCCTCACAGGACTTCACCATCGAGAAGGCAACCGCCGTGATGGCCGACTTCGGTGAGAGTGAAGGTGAAAAGTACCAGGAGGCCACAACCGCCGAAGGCGGGCGGGTGTTGCGCATCCAGGGGCAGGTGGAAAGCGTCCAGACAGGTGCGGAGATAGGCGCCGCGCTTGCCCAGGCGGCCGGTGTCGAGACCAGTGAGGTCACGGTGAACACAGTGGGTCCGTCCTGGGGTGATGACATCACGCACCAAGCCCTGGTCTCCCTGATCGTGTTCATGGTGCTGGTGGCGGCCTACATCACGATTCGCCTGGAAGCCCGAATGGCTTTCGCCGCTCTCACTGCCGTTGTTCACGACATCCTGATCACAGTGGGGGTGTTCTCGGTGTTCGGACTTCAGGTGACTCCAGCCACGGTGATCTCCTTCCTGACGATCCTCGGATTCTCCCTCTACGACACGATCGTTGTGTACGACCGCGTTCAGGACAATGCCGAAAGGTACGTGCGCAGTGGTGAGTACACCTACACGGGAATCATGCGGCGATCCCTGAATCAGGTGTTGATGCGCTCGATCAACACCACCATCACCACGGTTTTGCCGATCATCTCGATGCTGGTCGTCGGGAACTTCGTCTTCGGCCAGCAGACCTTGGGAGACTTCTCCCTGGCACTGCTCATTGGCCTGATCTCCGGCACCTACTCATCACTGTTCATTGCGGCCCCGATCACAGCGTTCCTCAAGGAGCGCGAGCCTCGCTGGAGGGAGATCCGCAGGCGTCTGGTCGCCAAGGGCGTCGACGTGGCGGACACCACCTGGCATGGCGTGAAGGTCAGCCGCAAGTCACGAACCTGACGACCTGCGTCACCGTGGTACTCACCGATGTTTGCAACATCGGTATCGTGGAGGGGATGAGCCACACCTCTTCGGAGTCCCTCATTGCTCTGAGGCAGATCGCCGGGCAGCCGCACAGAATTGGGAGGGCGAGATGCCCACGGTGACCCGCGTTCTGCCGTGGCGGCGCCATATCCCTCCGGCGGGAGAGATTCGCCAGCTCGTCGAGACCTATCGCGATTTTCATTCCCGTGCCTCGATCGACTTGATCACCGACGCCCACAGGGTCGCATCCAAGGCACACTCCGGTCAGCTACGCCGCAGCGGTGAGCCCTACATAACGCACCCTGTGGCGGTTGCAGGAATCGTGGCCCGCTACGGAATGGACGACATCACCATTGCGGCGGCACTTCTGCACGATGCGGTGGAGGACACCGAGGAGACGCTTGGTGAGGTGGAGTCCCGCTTCGGACCCGAGGTCGCATCCGTGGTCGACGGTGTTACCAAACTGGAGCGCCTGGAGTTCAACTCCAAGGAGGATCAGCAGGCCGAGACCATGCGCAAGATGCTTGTTGCGATGGCGAAGGACCTTCGAGTTCTGGTGATCAAACTGGCTGATCGCCTGCACAACATGCGCACCATCGCAGCCCTTCCCGCCTGGAAACAGGAGCGCACTGCACGAGAGACCATGGCCGTGTATGCCCCGCTTGCTCACCGCTTGGGCATGGAGGAAGTCAAGCAGCAGCTTGAGGACCTGTGCTTTGCCGCTCTGCACCCCAAGTGGTTCGCCGAGATCGACTACATGGTCGCGGCCCGCATGTCCGAACGACTTGAGTTGATCGAAGAGGTCACCGCGGAGCTCCAGATGCGGCTCAAGAAGATGAACGTCAAGGCGGAAGTCCGCGGACGTCACAAACACCTGTGGTCGATATACGAAAAGATGGCCCGCAAGGACTACGATTTCGACGCAATTTTCGACTTGGTGGGAATTCGCGTGGTCGTTGGTTCGGTGAAGGATTGTTACGCGGCCCTGGGGACGATCCATTCGGTCTGGACGCCTGTCGGCGGGCGTTTCAAGGACTACATCGCCATGCCGAAGTTCAACAACTACCAGTCGTTGCACACCACGGTGATTGGCAAGGGCCACGAGATCGAGGTGCAGGTTCGAACCGCTGAAATGAACGATCGCGCTGAGTGGGGTGTAGCGGCGCACTACACCTACAAGCAGGGCGGATCCAAGGATCTCGACTGGTTGAACCGGATCGTGGAATGGCAGGGGGAGCTCACCGATCCCGGCGAGTTCATGAAGAACCTGAAACTTGATCTCGAACAGGATGAGGTCTTCGTGTTCACGCCGACGGGGGACGTGATATCCCTGCCGGCCGGTTCCACGCCCGTTGACTTTGCGTATGCCGTCCACACAGAAGTCGGACACCGTTGCATCGGAGCCAAGGTCGGGGGCAAGTTGGTGCCTCTCGATACCAAGCTCAACGTGGGTGACTCTGTAGAAATCTTCACCTCCAAGGTGGAGAATGCACATCCCAACCTGGATTGGCTGGAATTCGTGGCCACCCGTTCGGCGTCGTCGAAAATCCGTCAGTGGTTCTCCAGGGAACGCCGTGAGGATGCTCTCGAATCGGGTCGGGATCAACTGGTCAAGGAACTGCGGAAATCGGGTCTGCCCACTGAACGCATGCTCGCCGGCGATCACATGGCCGCGGTTGTCGAGCAGCTCAAGTACTCCAGTTCGGAAGCGCTTTTGCGGGCGGTCGGTGAAGGACATGTGTCAGCGACATCGGTGGCGTCGCGGATTTCGCAGGTCGCCAGTTCCGCCGGCGACGGCCGGGGGGAGGTGGTTGCTTCTCCAAGCCTGCTGTCGAACAAACGGCGAACGGGCAGCGCAGTGGGTGTCCACGTGGAGGGGTACGACGACATGCTCGTGCGGATGGCGCGCTGTTGCACTCCCGTTCCCGGTGATGAGATAGTCGGTTTCATAACCCGCGGCAGGGGTGTGTCGGTACACCGATCGGATTGTGCCAACGCCGTGTCCCTCCAGGAAGGCCAGAGCGAACGAATCCTCGAGGTGGAGTGGGATTCCGACTCGGGGGGCACCTTCGTGGCGCTTGTCGAAGTCCGTGCCCTGGACCGCCCCAAGTTGCTCCAAGAAGTCAGCGCAACACTTTCCGAGGGCCACGCGAATATCATTGGCGTGAATACCGTTTCCGGAGGAGATCGCGTGGCCAAGATGCAGTTCCAGCTCCAGATGAGCGATCCAACACAGTTGGATCTGATCCTGAACCGTCTCCAGGGCATCGACTCGGTCTATGACGCGTACCGGGCGCTTCCGGGAGCGTCGGGAGGGGATCATGACTGACAACGACGGAGACTCAAACCCCGAGTCCACCGACGGAGACCGGGCAAACTCGCCAGACGGAGTCGAGTTCGGTTCCGGTGCCGAGACAATCGCAGCGGCCAGGGAGATCATGGCGGCAGCCGATCCGGAGGACACCTACAAGTCGATGCTGGCCTTGGCGCGGCCAACCCACGGTGACATCCTCCAGTCTCTTCCGTACACCGAATCCATGGAGTTTCACGATCCGACATGTGTGCGGGTGGATCCCACCCCCAACGGCCTCGAAACGGTTGACCTGTACGCACACGCGGCTTATCCGGCCTTCAGTGAGGTTCTTGTGGGCGCGTTCAACAGCGAGCGAAATGATCATCTCCTGAACCAACTTCGCGTCCGGATCTTCGAAGACGGCGAGAACGTGGCCCTGATCACCAATCACGGTCAGATCATCGACATAGCACTGGTTTGTGGGGCGTTTCTCACAGCGATGTGCAACCCGGACCGCACGTTTGGTGCACTGGATGACCGCGTCGAATTCGATGAGCTTGTACCTCGGATGAACGTGCTTGTGTCCCGAATGGTTGCCACACAGCAGGCATTCGGAGTTCCCGCGATTCAGGTGCTGCAGTGTGGTGCCCGAACGTTCCTCTCCATTCCACAGACTGCGAGCAGGCGCAAGGCGAAGCTTGATCCCGAGGTGGTCAAAGCCAACAACCTCGTCGCCCGCCACGAGCTGATGGAACAGTTGGCCGAGGGCGGGCAGGTTCTCGCCATGGCCGCAAGCGGATCACAGGACCTATCCCTGGCCGGGGGACTTCTCCAACGCGCGAGAACAGCCTGGTTGAAGCGTCGCGGCGAGGAGCCGCCGGAAACCCCCACCTTGCATCTCCAACCCCTTTACGACGGCACCATCAACCTGATGCGGTCGTGCAAGTACGTCCTGCCCGTGGCCATCTCCCTCGACGCCACCAAGCCCGCATGTGAGCTGGGTGAGATGACGGTGGTCAAGAGCACCGACGACTGCCACAAGGTGATGGACTGGATTGCGGCGGCCCACGAGGAAGCAACCGGATTTCACACGATTTACCACTGGCACGAAGATGATCTGCTCACCCAGGTGCGATCCATTGGGGATCCGCGCAAGCGCTGAGTTGTAGCGTTCAACGATGGCTGATCCGAAGTCACAGAAGTTTCAGACCCTCACGGGCATGCGCGACATGCTCTGGCCTGATTCTGCGCGCCGCCGACTGCTTGTGGACGGCTTCGTCGGTCTCGTCGGCAATGCCGGATACAAGGAAGTCGTTCCCCCCCTGCTGGAGAACCTCGGAGTGTTCCGGCGCATCGGCGAAGCCACCGACGTGGTCACCAAGGAGATGTACGACTTCGAGGACAAGGACGGCAGCCGGATAGCTCTGCGCCCCGAGATGACTGCGGGAGTGGCGCGGGCATTCGTGCAGCACAAACCGGCCTTGCCATGGAAGGTCTTCTACACCGGATCCAATTTTCGTCATGAGCGCCCGCAGAAAGGGCGTTACCGCGCCTTTGATCAGGTGGGAGTCGAGGTTCTCGGCCCCGATGATCCCGATGTTGACGTAGAAGTGATCGTTCTCGCTTGGCGATTCTTCGAAGCCCTCGGTCTCGAACAGGTCCGCCTGCTGGTGAATACGCTCGGAGAACACGCAGACCGATCCGCATACTCCGAAGGAGTGCGGCTGTATCTGGAGTCACGGCGCAGCGAGTTGTCAGGCCAGGCGCAGGAAACCCTGCAGCGCAACCCGCTCCGTGTTCTGGACTCGAAACGGCGCGAGGACAAAGCGGTGATCGGGGAGGCGCCCCGCATATCGAAATACTTGAGCGAGGCCGCGGCCGAGCACTTCGGGCGTGTGTGTTCAGGGCTGGATGCCCTGGATGTTCCCTACACCGTGGATGACCGTCTGGTTCGTGGGCTCGACTACTACCGCCGCACCACCTTCGAGTTCGCCGCGGATGCCCTGGACGCGGCCCAGAACGCGATAGGTGGTGGTGGGCGTTATGACGGATTGGTCGAGGATCTCGGCGGACCCGCAACCGATGGAGTCGGGTTCGCCCTCGGAGTGGACCGCATCCTGCTGGCCTGCGACGCAGAGGAGGTGTTTGCGCCGCCGGTGACTCGCCTGGATGCATATCTGGTTGACCTGACCGGGGGAGAATCTGCGCGCGACCTGACTCACGAAATCCGTGGTGCGGGAATGTCTGCAGACCGGCGATTCGGTGCCGGATCCATGAAGGCCCAGATGAAGGCGGCCGACCGATCCGGTGCCAGATTTGCAGTGATCATCGGTTCGGACGAACTTGTTGCAGACGAAGTCACCGTTCGGATGCTTCGCCGACCCGATGACGGCAGCCACAGTGACGCCGCCAACGGGGGCCAGGGCGGACCAACCGATGCCCAACAGCGGATTCCGCGCCGCGAACTGATCGAATTCCTGAGGAGCCGGAAATGACAATCGAGGCCCGCCCCACGGCAATGAGAACCCATGTATGTGGGTCCCTGGGGGTCGACAATGTCGGCGAGACCGTTTCAGTGTGTGGATGGGTGGCCAAGCGTCGTGAACACGGGGAACACCTCGCGTTCGTTGACCTGAGGGACCACACCGGCCTGCTCCAGTGTGTTGTCGAAGGTTCTGTGGATGTCCGCAGCGAGTACGTGCTCCGAATCACCGGCACCGTGGCGGAGCGACCCTCGGGCACCGTGAATCCCAACCTCGTCACCGGTGCAATCGAGATCGTCAACTGCGAGGTCGAGGTTCTCTCAGTGGCGGAGCCACCTCCATTTCCCCTGGACGACCGTGCCGCGGAAGTGGATGAGACCATCAGGCTCAAATACCGCTACCTCGACCTGAGGCGCGAGCAGATGCAGCGCCATTTGCGAGCTCGCGCTGCCATGAATTCGGCCATTCGTTCGGCCATGGACGCTCAGGGGTTCGTTGAGGTCGAAACCCCCATGCTGATCGCGTCCACTCCCGAGGGTGCCCGCGATTTTGTGGTTCCATCACGTCTTCATCCCGGATCCTTCTACGCGTTGCCCCAGAGTCCCCAGCTCTTCAAGCAGCTCTGCATGATCGGAGGAGTGGACCGGTATTACCAGATCGCCCG
The DNA here is from genome assembly GCA_020027475.1 of Microthrixaceae bacterium. GTDB lineage: Bacteria > Actinomycetota > Acidimicrobiia > Acidimicrobiales > Microtrichaceae > JAHRAZ01. The sequence goes on along the minus strand of JAHRAZ010000132.1, from coordinate 2,011 downwards.
CTGCATGCGGGATGAGGATCTGCGCGCTGATCGGCAGTTCGAGTTCTCCCAGCTGGATGCCGAAATGAGCTTCGCCTCCCAGGAGGATGTGCTGGAAGTCATCACCAAGGCGGTGGCCGATGCCACCATGGCCGTGCGGGGTGCCGAGATCGGCGAGATTCCCCGCATGTCGTGGCGAGAGGCGATGAATCGGTACGGAAGTGACAAACCCGACATTCGCTTCGACATGGAACTGACCGAACTCACCGAGGTGTTTGCCAGTACCGGGTTCAAGGCGTTCGGTGCGGAGTCGATCAAGGGGATTTGCCACAAGGGTGCATCGGAGAACACCAGCCGCAACAAACTGGATGACCTGACCGACTCGGCGAAACGCTGGGGAGCGAAGGGTCTGGTCTGGATGCGCGCCAGCGAAGGCGACGACGGAGAGGTGGAGCTCAACTCGCCGATCGCAAAGTTCCTGTCCCCCGATGAACTCTCCGGCATCGTGGCAGCGCTCGGGGTGGAGCCGGGTGATGTCTGTTACCTCGTTGCCGACCAGTGGAATCGCACTTGCCATGTGCTCGGACTGCTTCGACTCGCCTTGGGCCGACCGGCTACTCACGAGGGCGGATTGCAGTTCTTGTGGGTGATCGACTTTCCGCTCTTCGAATCGGTCGACGAGGTCACGGGCAAGCCCGTTCCCGCTCATCATCCGTTCACAATGCCTCACCCCGAAGACGTCGGACTGCTCGCTGGGGAACCTTCGGAGATGCTCAATGTTCGATCCCAGGCCTACGACCTGGTCCTCAATGGATGGGAACTCGGTTCCGGAAGCGTCCGAATCCACAAGGGTGACGTACAGCAGCAGATATTCAACCTGCTGGGAATCAGTTCTGCAGAAGCCGCTGAGAAGTTCGGTTTCCTGCTCGATGCCTTTCGCTACGGAGCCCCGCCACATGCCGGCTTCGCCTTTGGCATGGATCGCCTCGTGGCCCTGTTGCTTGGTGAGGACAACATCCGCGAGGTGATCGCGTTCCCGAAGACCCAGTCCGGAGCAGATCCGCTCACCGAGGCGCCAACCGGGATCGATCAGGACCATCTGGAGGATCTCGGGCTTCGCCTGCTGCCCAAGACCACTTGAGCCGCCGGCAGCGATCGCTGCGTTGGTTGGCCCTGTCGTTCACTGCTGGTAGGTTTGCGGCGATACCCAGTCGCTGCCGTGGGGGAAGTCCGGTGAGAATCCGGCGCTGACCCGCAACCGTGATGGCTCCCCCGAAAGGGAGCTCAGCCGGGAACTCTGCCCGGTGGCTGGCTTTCGAGTTCGTCGTGGATAACGGACCGGAGCCCGGGGGCTGCGAGGCAAAGTCTCTTCGCGATGGCCCGGTCACCGGTCCGCCGTTCGTAATGGAGACCAGAGTGAGCCAGCAACCCAGAATCCCAGGATCCGGAACCCCGAAATCCGTTGAGCCGGCTTCGCCGATCCCGACTCCGGAGGCACCTGCGCTGAGGGCACGGCTCATCGTGTCGTTGTTGGTGGTTCTCCTGGCCGTTGGTGTGCTTGCGCCGGGCACAGCCTCCGCCGACACAGCAGACGGGCGTGACGCCATGGCCCTTGGTCTCGTGGGTGCGTGGAACGGCTCCGGGTGGCTCAGTGATCAGCTCGCTGCGGGGATTCCGCTGCAGAACTTCGGCGGACCTGACTGGGGAGTCACCCTGGACGCCGGAATCGCAATCGCCGCCACCGCATCCGCCTTCGGCACAACCGACGCCAATCTTTCTGCCCTTTGGGCGGCCCTCCTCACCACCCGCGAGACCGTGGTGGCTCCCCACGGATCTGATGACGCCGGCCGGTTGGCCAAGGTAATTCTGCTCGCAGCTGCCTTGGGGAAAGATCCCACCGCTGTCGGATCCGAACCCGGGGCTGACCTCGTCGCTCGTCTGTCGGGAACGCACCAGGTGGCCGGGAAGATGCCGGACTGTTCGGCAGCGCTGACCCCACCTATGACGGTGCCTACCGTCAGTCGCTTGCGAT
>JAHRAZ010000115.1 GCA_020027475.1 Microthrixaceae bacterium | reverse complement strand
CCCCGAAGACGTTCACCAACCCCACCACGCTCGACGAGCAGGTCGGCACCGGATACCGCCGGATCATCGGTGGTCGCGGTACTCCGACCGTGGTGATGGACAAGTTCATGTACATATCCGGCATGAGTTACGGCGCACTTTCGGAACGGGCCATCACCGCGCTCAACATCGGCGCAAGGGGTGCCGGCGTGTGGCACAACACCGGCGAAGGTGGCCTCTCGGATGCTCACCTGCACGGCGGAGGCCTGATCTCGCAGATCGGCACCGCCAAGTACGGGATACGCAACGACGATGGCTCACTGAATGAAGAGCTGCTTGCCCAGGTGGCGGAACACGACGAAGTGAAGATGTTCGAACTGAAACTCGCCCAGGGCGCAAAACCGGGCAAAGGTGGCATTCTTCCGGCAGCCAAGATCACCCAGGCCATCAGTGAGATTCGCAAGGTGCCGATGGGTCAGGACGCGATCAGTCCCCCCCGGTTTGCCGAATTCGGTGACGTCGCAGGCCTCTTCGATTTCCTGGACCGACTGCGCTCGATCACCAACAAGCCGACAGGGTTGAAGATGGTCATCGGCAACGCGGATGAGATCGTTGCCATCGCCTCTGCCATGGCTGCAGAACCGGGCCGCGGGCCGGACTTCATCACCATCGACGGCGGGGAAGGTGGCTCAGGCGCCGCACCGCTGGTCCTCGCGTCGTATTCGGGTCTTCCGGTCCGCCAGGCCCTCACCGTGGCACACCGGGCGCTGATGAACGCGGGCGTTCGGGACGACGTGGCACTCTTCGCTTCCGGCAAACTCGCTACTCCCGCAGAGGTGGGCATCGCTCTGGCTCTGGGCGCCGACGCTGTGGGGACAGCCCGCGGCGCAATGCTGGCGCTTGGCTGCATCCAGTCCTTGCGTTGCCACCTCAACACCTGTCCGACCGGCATAGCCACGCAGGACGAAAGCCTCGAAAGGGTCCTCGACATACAGAGCGCATCGGAGCGGGTGGAGCGTTACTTCACCGAACTGATGGCTGAGGTGGAGATGCTGGCTCGTTCGTGCGGCCACGACGACCCGACACAACTGGTCCCCGATGACGTCTTGCTACAGATTGGTCCCGGTCGCTACCAACCGCTCGGCGACGTCGTACCGGTCAAAATCGCCAGCGGGAGCCGAAGCTCAGAGGAGGCTCCCGCACCCTGAACCGCTCACGGTTGAATCAGACCCACCTGTGAATCGGGTCAGAAGGCAGGCGGACTCGTCTGGGCCTGATCGTCAGCCGCAGCCGGGGCGGAAGACGGGGGCGGCTGGGTCGACGCGGGAGCGGTCGTGGCAGTGGTAGTCGTGGCAGTGGTAACGGTCGGAATGCTCGAGTCCGCCTGCATGGCTGCCGCAGCAGCAGCTTGCTGTGCCTTGGCTTTCTGTTCGTAGAGCTTCCGGTCGAGCCAGTAGGCGAGACTGTGGATCAGCATCGTCAGAATCCCGTACATCATGATGGCAAACAGCACGGCGAAATCAACCACCGAGCCATTGTCGGCCTGCGCCGAGGGGAAGATCCCCCGGAACGGCTCGAGAACCCGGGAGGCGCTTCGGTAGACCCACTGGGTGAACCCCGCATCGGGGTTGGCATTGAACAACAACAGGAAGAACGCCATGATCAAAATAATCGTGGCCAACAGAAAGAAGAAGTAGGCGATCCACACGATGACCTTGGCGAATTTCAGGCCTGTGATTTTCTGTTGTTCATCAGACATGGCGAATCAAGCACTCCTGGATTGGACCAAAGGCCAAAGCTACCGCAGCAAACCGCACCGCGCGAGTATCGTTTCTCCATCTCGACCATGAGGAGTTTCTGAGATGGATGTTCTGACCGTGATAGTGCAAGTTGCAGGCCTCACTTTCGTCGTGTCGTCGATGCTGGCAATGGGGCTGAGCCTGACGGTGCCACAGATCATGAAACCGCTTCGAAACACTCGGCTCGTGGTCCTCGCTCTGGCAGTCAACTTCGTGGCCGTGCCGTTCCTCGCCTGGGGCATCCAGCAGATCATGGATCTCGATCAGGACATCTACATCGGTTTGCTGTTGATGGCCACCGCCGCAGGCGCTCCGTTCCTCCCCAAGTTGGCACAAGTGGCCAAGGGCGACGCAGCCTTCTCTGTCGGGCTCATGGTGATGTTGATGGTCACGACCGTGATCTACATGCCGCTCGTGCTGCCGCTGTTTCTCAGTGACGTCTCGATAGACGCTTGGGCCATCGCAAAGTCACTGATCTTCGTCATGTTGCTTCCGCTCGCAATCGGATTGTTCGCGAAGGCCCGATACTCGGAGACCGCAGCGGAACTGCAGCCGCACATGTCCCATGCGTCGTCCCTCGCGATCATCGTGATGCTCGTCGGCGCAATCATCCTGCAGTGGGACAGCATCGTTTCGCTCATCGGCACCGGAGGAATCGTCGCCATCGTCGTCTTCCTGCTGGTCTCCATGGGAATGGGATACGCATTGGGCGGTTCCGATCCGGCCATACGTTCGGTGATGGGTCTCGGTACCGCCCAACGAAACCTGTCAGCGGCGCTTCTCGTGGCCGCCCAGAACTTCTCCGACAAACCCAATGTGCTCATCACCGTCATAGTCGCCGGACTGATCGGTCTGGTGTTGCTGATGCCTCTGGGAGCCGAACTGGGCAAACGCTCCACCACTTGATCCTGGGCTGGTTCTGCTGCGGGACGGTGCTTCTGCTGCAGGTCCGGCGGCCGTGTACCCCCGAGGGTATAAGGTGTGCATCAACCACAAGTGTGCTCTGCCTGCTTAGGCTGGTCACACCACAAACGAAAGGTAGTCACATGATGGATACACAGCAGCCGAGCGGATGGGCAGCGGGATGGTCGGTCTTTGCCGCGATCATGCTCGTAATCGTCGGCGTCTTCGGCTCTATCGCCGGAATCGAAGCAATCGCCGGCGACGACCAGATCCTTGTCACCCAGGATTACGTGTTCAAGTTCGACACCACCACCTGGGGTTGGATCCACCTGATCCTCGGCATCGTTCTGGTTCTGGCAGGCATCGGAATCTTCTCCGGAAACGTGCTGGCTCGCACCGTCGGTGTGATCGCGGCCGGCCTGAACGCAATCGCCCAATTCATGTGGCTTCCGTATCACCCTGTCTGGTCGGTCATTGTGATCGCCATCGACGTCGCCGTGATCTGGGCTCTCACCGTCCACGGCCGCGATCTGCAGGAACTGGACGCCGTATAACGAATCCGCTGTTGTCGGGCTCACCGGAACATGGTGAGCCCGACAACAGATGCGGGTAGACTGGGGGCGTTCGACGAGAAAAGGATCCCCCCGCAACATGATCGAGACCATGGACCAGAGCGAAGACAACGTGCTTGGCTACCGCTGTGTCGGCGAAATAACCAAAGATGACTATGCAACCCTCACTCCCGCCGTGGAGTCAGCCATCAAGTCTTACGGAACGATCCGCCTCCTGTTCGACCTGACCGAGTTCAAATGGGAAAAGGTCAACGCCTGGGGAAACGATCTCGACTTCGGCAAGGAATTCCATGACAAGATCGAACGCATGGCCCTCGTTGGGGATGCTTCCTACGGCGACAAGCTGACCAAGCTCGCCCAACCCTTCTACGCACAAGAAGCCAAGTTCTTCAGCGACAGCGACAGCGCCTGGACGTGGGTCAAAAGCTGAAAGCTGTCGCCGGCGATCCGATGATTCAGTTCGCCGGGCTGCCCGAGGGCTTGAAGTTGCCCTTGCTTCTGCCGCCGTTGATCAGTTCGGTGCTCATCGCGTAGTTGAGTGTGGAATTGGCCACGGCATCACTGTTGATGTCGAGAGCCGTCAGGCTCACGTTGTCGAAGGTGTCGCAGGCAAGGTGATAGCAGGGATCGAACTGGTCACCAGCAGTTCCGCCGTAGAGCAACACCTGATCGGGCGTCTTGATGCCCTCCGCACCGGTGAAGAGACCACCGGCGGGGATCCCCACTGCGATGAACGGGCCGTAGTCCGACCGTCCGGAGAACGCAGTGTCCTCGTAGGGCTGACCGATCGAGTCGTAGTACTGCTCGAAGGTCTCCTCGATCTGAGCCGATCCTTCCGGAACGAAACCGGGCGGCTGATCAAAGCTGGACTCATCACCGTCGTAGATGCCGAAGAAGTAGTTCGGCGAGCCGATCATGTCGAAGTTCAGGTACAGGGCGATCTGGTCCTGTTCCTGCTGGCTCAGGCCGTTCACGTAGTGAGTGGATCCGAGCAGTCCGGCCTCCTCGGCGCCCCACCAGGCGAAGCGAACCTGGTTGACCGGGTTCACCTTCTTCATCTGCAACGCAACCTCGAGTATCGCAGCAGACCCGGAGCCATTGTCCTGAATCCCGGGGCCCTCCGATACGGAATCAAGGTGTGCACCGACCATCACCACGTTGCCGGGATCACCAGAGGT
>JAHRAZ010000112.1 GCA_020027475.1 Microthrixaceae bacterium | reverse complement strand
TTCCTCAGGGCATTCAACGGCTTGATCGGGTAGTCGTAGTACTTGCCCTGATAGTAGATGCGGCTCATCCGGGGACGCAGCAGGAACTCGCCCTGATTCAGGATCTCGTGCCAGAAGGTGTTGACCGGTGCCACCTTGGTGAAGAAACGGTGTCCACCAATGTCAAAGCGCCAGCCGTCACGCTCGGCGGTCTGTGAGATACCCCCGACCACATCTGTGGCTTCGAGAATCGTGCAGGTTCGCTTGGCCTTGGAGAGTTGATACGCGGCAGTGAGGCCGGCTGGGCCGGCCCCGATCACCACGATCTCGGGCGCGTCGGTTGCGGAGGTGTCGTTGCTCATGGGCGTTCGACAACAGTACTCGCAACCGTGCGGACGTTTCGAAACATGCTTCAGGGCGCAAGACGGCGGATTGCCACGATCTGATCGCTTCTGAAGCTGGCCATCCTGACTGCCCAACAGTCGATCCGGTGACGACCACCAGTGCTGAAGAACGTGGTCATTGAATGTTCGGGCTGGTAGGCGTCGGCCCCGTGAACCTCTTCCTGGCTTCCATCGGCCAGGGTGATGTCAAAGGTGACGTCGATTTCCTCCAGAAGTGGTGCATATGTGCTCATGAAACGACCATACGACGGATCCCCTGTGGGCAACCAGAGTGCGAACCCTGGGAATATCCTGTGAATACCCGGTGGATGATGCAGTATCTGCTGTGGAGATCCGGTGTGGACTACACGGTGGACTACACGCCAACGAAACACCCAACCCGACGAAACGGGCCAATGACACTGACAGGAATACGAGAAATCAAATGGATGTGACCAATCCCCGCGACGGTGATGTCGAGACCGCAACGGGGGACACCGGATTCACCTGTCCCAGATGCGCTCTGACAGTCGTGGAGGAGTTCTACGGCCCGTGCACGAGCTGTCGGGAGACCATGCGTGCCATGCACGGCGCGGAGCAGGAGGAAGTCTCCGCAGATGGGTACGAGCCGAAGATGAACGTGACGCCCAACGCCGTGGCATCGAAGGATTGACCGCCTCAGAGCACTGACGGCCACTCCGGCGCGGCCATCACCTCAGTGTCTTCAAAATGGCTGGGGCGCCGTCGTGAGCACGTTCCGGGTGATTGTCACATCCGTGCGATTGGCATGGGTGTGTACCTCGGTCCTCTTCGGGCAGGTTTGGGCCCCGCCAATTTGATCAAGCGAACCACCCGACCTCTGTGTGGACGAAATGGCTCCAGAATCTCGACCATTCGCTCGTCATGGCCTCGGGGTTCCCCGGCCAGTGCGTTGGTGACGATGTGGGGAATGTGAAGGTCGCCAAGCTGCACGACGTCGGGGTCTCCGAAGACCGCGATGGCCAATGCCGTGCTGGTCCACGGTCCTGAGCCGGGGACCGACTCCACGATCCTGCGGAACTCGGTTACTTGCTCCGGGTTGCGCCGGATGCCGGAATCCCCGATGGTCCTGTCCATGGCGCCCAACAGCGTGAGTAGCTTCCTGATGGTGTCGGCTCGGCCGCGTTCGACTCCCGCTACATGCCAGTGGTGATCGGCCAATGACGCAATTGTGTCGGGTGTTGGCGGAAGTCGTACCTCGGAACTCCCGGGGGCACCGTGACCGAACCTGCGGACAATCTGACGCCAACTCGCCCGGGCCTCAGAGGTTGTCACACGTTGTCCGAGGACCGTCGGCACAATCAGATCCCAAGTGGTGAGGGAACGGGCGAACATCATTCCCGGATGCTCCCGATGCAACCGGTTCGTGAGCGGATGGAGCGCCGAATTGAATCCGTCGTGATTGTCGCTCAACCCGGTCAACTCGGCGGAACGGTCCGCAATCCAGTCGCTGCCGGGGCCAAAGGCGCGAACGAACAGCGTGGATCCTTCCTTGGTGATCTCGACCGTGGCTGCGCCCTCAGGTGACCACATGGCGCGAACCACCCGAGTCGGCTCGAATCGCCAGGTCGGATCACCCCCACCGTCGGCCAACGGCCTCAGGGTGCGATCCAGGTCGTAGGGCTGTTCAAGAGGGAAGGACCGTACGGCGGACCTCACAGCTGATCAGGTCCGGTTCTGATCAGGCCCGGGTCGAGCATTCTCCGCAGCGGCCACTGCCCAGCGGTAATCGGCTTTGCCGGAGGGTGCCCGAACCAGTTCAGGCAAACGTACGATTTGTTTCGGCAGCTTGTACCGGGCGATGTGGATCCCAGCGGCATCGGAAAGGTCCGAATCGCTGGGATTCCGGCCCTCGCGGAGTTGGATCAATGCCACCACTTCCTGTCCCCAACGCTCCGATTTGCGGCCGCACACAACGGCGTCGAACACGTCCGGGTGCGTCTTGAGAGCTGTCTCGACCTCTTCGGCGAACACTTTCTCGCCCCCCGTGTTGATGCATACCGAGTCGCGGCCGAGTAGTTCGATGCTGCCATCAGCATTCAAGCGTGCCCTGTCGCCGGCCACCGCGTACCGTATACCGTCGATCAGGGGAAATGTCTTGGCGGTTTTCGTCTCGTCATCGAGGTAGCCGAGTGGGACGCGGCCGGTCTGTGCAAGCCATCCGAGTTCGGCATCACCGGGGGAGAGGTGGCGGGCCAGGTCATCGCTCAGGACCACCGCTGTCGCCGAGGGACTGAAGGATGTACTGGGAGATTCCCCGGGGCGGGTCATCGAGACTCCTTGCCGTCCCGATTCACTCGAACCCAATACGTCCACGATCGTGGCACCCGGTATCAATTCGAGCAGTTCGGCCTTAACCGAGGGGGAAAGGATTGCTCCCCCGGAAAGAACGTGGCGAACGGCGTGAAGATCATATGAACCCCGTCGCAACGCGTCCACCATTGGACGCGCTATCGGGTCACCCACCAACAGCAGTGAGGTAGCTCCATGTCTTTCCGCAGTTCTGAGCACATCGTCCGGGTCGATTGATTGCGGTTGATCCTGAATGATCACTGCCCCACCGGCGGCCCAGGCCGCGAGTGCGTTCCAGTGGGCGGCGCCGTGCATCAGCGGTGGCGCCGGCAGTGCCCGGACGGAACCTGCGGCGAGTTGGACGAGTTCCTCCATCGATTCGAAGTCGGATCCATCCCGTCGCGTGACTCCGAGGGCTGAGACCAGAAAATCGGCTTGGCGCCACATCGAACCCTTTGGCATGCCGGTGGTTCCGCCCGTGTAGCAAAGGTACAGATCATCGCCGGACCAGGAGTCACTGAGACCGGCAGGCAGCACGGAATCCTGCGACGCCAGCGCCTGCTCGTAGTCAAGTGCACCAGCGATGAGATCGTTGCCGGATTCGTCGGCAACCTGCAGCAACAGGGTCGGCGCCTGAGACAAATCTGGAAGGACCTCGGCGAGAGTGGGAGCGAATGCCGCGTGATAGATCAGTCCACCGGCGTGCGAATCCTCGAGGAGGTATTGAAGTTCCTCTGCGACGTATCGGTAGTTGATGTTGAAGGGAGCGGCGCGGGCCTTCCATGCTCCCAGCAGACCTTCCATGTACTCGATTCCGTTGTACAGATACAGCCCGACCTGGTCGTGGACAGATTCCCAGCGGGCAACTGATCCGAACTCGCCGTTACATCCAAGTCCGTGGGCCACGAGTAGATTCGCCAACTGGTTCGTTCGGGCGGCGGTTTCGCCCCAGGTGAAGGACCGGTCTCGATGGATGAGGCAGTCGCGGTCCGGATGCTCCCGGGCGATCGCATTGCAAATGGCTGCAGCGTTCAGTTCCACCGGGACATCGAATCACATCCGGCGACCCCTCGGCGCCTGTGGCAACCTGACATGGTGAGATCGGCCAGGACATCCGGTGACTGGGCGGACGCTGCGGACAGAGTTGCTGCCAACGACGCCGTGGCGCGGCAGTTGCTCGATCGTCACGGCCCGCCCAACGACATTGCCCTGACGCGACGCGAAGAACGTTTCGAAGCACTGGCCAGGGCGATTGCTTACCAGCAGTTGAGTGGTCGCGCTGCGGGAACGATCTTCGGTCGGGTAAGGGATTTGGTGGGTACACCGATGAATGCGGACGCGGTGGCGGCCCGCACCCACGAAGACCTTCGATCCGCCGGTCTCAGCAACGCGAAGGTCCGGGCCCTGACGGATCTGTCGGAGAGAACCATCCGGGGTGACCTCAGGCTGGGTGACACCGCCCGGATGACCGATGCAGGCGCGATCGGGCATCTTTGCCAGGTACGCGGAATTGGTCCCTGGACAGCGCACATGTTCTTGATGTTCGACCTTGGCCGGACCGACGTGTGGCCGGTGGGGGATCTGGCAGTGCGGGCCGGATACGCCCGAGCCCACGGCCTTGACGTGCCTCCCACAGAAAAAGAGATGGCCGATCTGGGGGATCCCTATGCTCCCCACCGCTCCGTGATGGCCTGGTGGTGCTGGAGGGAAGTGGACACCGACAACGGGCCCTGGTGAATCCCCGGCGGGATCAAGGCGGCGATGGTGGTACCGCCAGGGCACCTTCTGGATCCTTCTCACTGGAAGGGGGAGCGGCATTCCCGTTGCTCTGCCGGGCGAGCATGTGTTTCGTGGCTGACTCACCCAACGCGCGGTAAGCCTCGAACTGTCGGTGATCGAATACCTGATCGCCGATGGAGTCCCAGGGGAATCGCCACTGTTTCACGTGGTCATCATCGTCTTGAGGGTCGCGTATCTGTTCCAGTTGGTACTCGCGAACATCGTGGGGGCTGTCCTTCTCCACTCCCAGTGGCAGGTAGTGGATCAGGTGCTCACCATCGTGGCTCCTGCTGCCATCGTCGGATGTGTAGTGGTAGGGGATGTTCGTGGACAGGTTGGTGGTCAACCCCGATTCCGGATCGAATTCGGGCTTGGCGAAGTCACCGAACTCCACCTGTAATTCCTCCTTGGCGATTGCCATTGAATGCCCCAGGGAGGCGAGTCTGCCCGCAGCCTGGCCGGAGGCATCGAAGCAGTAGATTTCGGTGCAACCGCGTCGGAGCAGTTCGACGAGGCCGAGATTCTCGTAGTGTCCTCCGTCGCTGACATACAGATAGTCGTCCTTGATGCTCGAGTGTCCGCGCATTTCATTCCACAGATAGCGGTACCCCGGCCTTCGTTCAGATTTCCTCGAGGGCCCCGAATCCTGCGAACCCCCACCCTGTCGAACCTTCTTGTTCTCTGTTCTCCTGGATTCGGGGGTTCCCCCGCCTTGGTCGGTTCCCTGATGCAGATACGGGTTGGGAAGCCATAGTCCGAGGCGCAGATTGAACAGCGCCATGAGAAGCCGGAGGCTCGGTCGGTCCATTGTTCCCATGATCGGCGAGAAGGCTGCGCCACTGATCGCCATCGCAGCTGGAAGTGTTACCTCGCGTGGCATCAGATCCTGCAACAACCCTGCGGGACACATGCCGTACAGCTCCTCCTTCTCCACCCCATGAGCATCTGCGGGAATTCCGATTTTGGGAGCTTTGTTGCATGTTTCGAATATGAAGGGCACTGCCTCCCGGCCAGGGGGCACGGCGCCGATGTCCCTCACGTTGGCCGCTGCCACCACCACGAGAACCGGCTGATGTGGTGTATGTGTGGCGGTTGCCCGGTCGTCGGTCGAGTGGTCTGGACGTCGGGATTTCTTCCGGCGCTCTGGCTGTCCGGCGCGGCCACCATCGGGATCCCCGTTTGGGCGGATCTGTTCCGCTCTGACCGGGGAGGACTTGAGATCGGTTACCGGAAGTGGATTCGCGTACGGGATCTGTTCGGCAACGCCATCGGGCCGGCGCCGCATCACGAACGCCGACGACAATCTCTCGCGGTAGAAAGGATGCAACGAGGCCCGGTTCGCGTCGTAGAAGAACCACATGAGTTCAAGCAGAACCACAGAGGTCACCAGGGTTCCCAACTCAAGCGCCCACGGTGCCGGCAGCCCAGACGTCCACTGGGGGTCCACCGCCACCGCGAGGGCTCCGTCTATCCACTTCAACGACAGGAATACCAGGAGCAGAGGCAGAATCAGTGCGGCCGCCACTCGAAAGAGCATCGGTCTTGTTTCCTTGCGTCCCAGGACTCCCTTCATCACGGTTCCGATGAGCGATGCGAGCAACACGAGGACCGCAATCGACGGCCTGTTGGCGGTGTCCCCGCCCGATCCGACGCCGGCAGACAACTCACTGATCAAGGACCCGACCCAATTCTCCTGGTCAGGGTCGTTCAGCCAGCCCAGGAGCATCGGGATGACGAGGAGAAAGACTGCTGCGGCGACTGCCAGAAACACCAGCAGCCTGCTCACACCTCGCCATCTGCGCTCACCCTGCGGCCTGTCGGCACCACGAAGGCGTATCACGGCGTCGCGGCGCCTTGTCGTCCCTTTCGACTCGGGCGGGGGCCGGGTGTTGATCCACCTTTCAGCGATGATGGCCACAACAGCGCATCCGGCCAGCACCACCGGCACGATGACTTGCCAGCCGGACGGTGCCTCGTAGCCGCCGCTCCAGTCGAGTGGGGAGGCGGCGTACAACCATCCGATGGGCCTGGAGATCACGAAGATGGCCAACAGGAGTCCGCCAAGTCCGAACAACGTGCCATAGAGCACAGATGTGATGGCTCGCCACTTCACGCCATTTCCGACCAGCAAATATGATGACCGATTCCTCAGAAACCGTTCCTCCGAGGATCCACGTGAATACACGGGTGGCACAAGTGGCGAGTCAGCGTCAGTCCGTTCGTCGGGTTGGGCCTTGTCGACGGCGATGGCATGGCTGGCCGCGATGTACGAGCCGCCCGACACGGCCGCAACGACATCCACCTTTTCCCATGTCCGTTCCTGTTTCAGGGCCTGAATGGCTCCCAGGCACCAGCTTGCGGAACGCATCCCGCCTCCGGACAAACACACACCGACCTTGGACTCGTCGTTTTCCGGATCGTTTCCCGGACCCTCCGATTTCAGCTTCAGGCCGAGTGGAGCGCACTGACCTTGTTCGTGCTCGTTGTGGTCCGGGGGCATGCAAAGAGACTACCGGCGCGTCCGGGAGTCCGGCTTCTGGGGTTCAGTCAGCTGGGGTGACTGAGGTGCCGACGGAACCTGAAATCTCCACGGGAGTTATGAGCGGGTGGTGACAAGCCACATAGTGGCCGTCGCCCACCGGGGCCATCTGGGGCTCGACCCGGCTGCACACATCTGTGGCCCGCTCACACCTTGTGTGGAATCGACATCCTGCGGGTGGGTCAATGGGGGAAGGTAGATCTCCACGAAGGTGATCTGAACTGTCGACCTGCACGCTTGGATCGGGAACGGGGATCGCGTTGAGCAGAGCTTCCGTGTACGGATGCGCAGGATTCGAAAAGATGGCTTCCGAAGGGCCGATTTCGCATATCTTGCCCAGATACATCACGGCCACCCGGTCAGAAATGTTCTTCACCACCGCCAGGTCGTGAGCAACGAAGACCAACGTGAGTCCGAAACGTTGCTTCATCTCTTCGAGCAGATTCAGTATTTGTGCCTGAACCAGCACATCGAGGGCGCTGACCGGTTCATCACAGATGATGAGTTCTGGCTCAGTCACCACGGCCCGAGCAATCGAAATGCGCTGGCACTGACCACCGGAGAATTCGTGTGGCTTGCGCTCCCGGGCGCCGTCCACATCAACGCCCACTGCATGGAGGCATTCGGTGACGCGACGGTCTCGCTCTTCAGCGTCACCCAGATTCCAGATTCGAAGCGGCTCTTCCACGATGTCGAACACGTTCTTGCGAGGGTTCAACGAAGAAATCGGATCCTGAAAGATCATTTGCAGTCGGGTCCGCTGCTGCCGGAGTTCCTTGCCGGAGAGTGCGGTCAACTCCGTGTTTCCCAGTGTCACGGTTCCGCTGGTGGGAGGAGGTAGCTGAATGATCGCCTTGCCGGTCGATGATTTGCCGCAGCCCGACTCACCCACCAGGCCGAGCGTCTCTCCGGGCAGCAGGTCGAAGCTCAGATTCGACACGGCAGACACAACCTTGCGGCGTCGTGCTGGGAATTCAACGGTCAGGTTCTCCACCGTCAGCAGCGGCTTCTCGGAAGGTCGAAGGTGGGAAGTCCCGCTACCAGCCATCGGAATCACCACCGCCGGCCGCCTCGGCGACCATCTGTTCAGCCCGCAAATGATCCTTGATCTCGATGGATTCCGCTGAATCCACTGGATAGTGACAAGCGAACAGGTGATCCGGGTCATCTTCGACCGGCCGCAGTACAGGGCGTTCTTCGGAGCACAGATCCCGTGCGTAGGGGCAGCGCGGTGCGAAAGCGCACCCGGGACCAGGATTCACGAGTTGCGGTGGCCGTCCTCGAATTGCCGAGAGCTTCGTGTGCGGAGGGGCGTCCAGCCGGGGGATGGCCGACATCAGGGCTTCGGTGTAGGGCATCTTCATGTCAGCGAACAGCTTGCGGGTGGGTGCAGATTCCACGATCCGCCCGGCGTACATAACGGCGATCTTGTGGGCCCGGCCGGCCACGACACCGAGATCATGAGTCACCAGGATCATTGCCATGTAACGCTCGCGTTGTTGATCCTCCAGCAGATCCAGAATCTGGGCCTGGATGGTCACGTCCAGAGCGGTTGTGGGCTCATCCGCAAGCAGCAAACGAGGGCCGCAGGCAAGCGCAACCGCGATCACAACTCGCTGGCGCATTCCGCCTGAGAGCTGATGCGGATAGACATCGAAGCGTTTCGCGGGTTCGGGAATGCGCACAGATCGCAGCAGTTCCACCGCAGTGTCGTGTGCGGTGGTCCGGTCCATGCCCATATGGCGCCGGAGGGACTCGGTGATCTGTTTCCCGATCTTCATCACCGGATTCAGGGCGGTCATCGGATCCTGAAAGATCATCGCCATTTCGGTTCCCCAGAACTGACGGTACTGGTCGTCGGAGAAACCGGAGATGTCCTCACCCTCGAAGATGATCTCTCCGGTCACGCTGGCGGTGCTACGAGGAAGGAGGCCCATGATCGTGCGCGACAACACGGACTTTCCCGAACCGGATTCACCCACGATGCCCAGTGTCTGGCCGCGTTCAAGTGACAGGCTCACGTTGCTCACTGCGCGGACAGCTCCGCGGGGTGAGTCGAACTTGGTGCTCAGGTCGCGGACGTCAAGCAGTGCGCCGGTGCCGGGAAGGGTGCCAACGGGAGTCTCCTCTGAGGTCACAGCTGACCCTCGCGGACATCGAAGCGTTTGCTGATCACGTCTCCCAGGAAGTTCAGTGCCAGGACAGTGAGGAACAGGACAACAGAGGTGAAGATCACGATGTGCGGTGCCCGACGCAGCTGGTTTCGACCTTCGGCGATTATGTTCCCCCAAGAGGGCTGGGGGAGTTGCACGCCCACTCCGAACACGCTCAGGCCGCCTTCGGCAATCATCGCCAAACCAACGCCGAGCATCGCAATTGACAACATCGCCGGGAACACGTTGGGTAGGACACTTCGAATCATGATGCGCCCCTTGCGGGCGCCAACCGCTTCTGCGGCAGTGACGAATTCCCGTTCGGACCAACTGAAGGTATTGGCGCGGGTTATGCGTCCAAGGATCGGAATGGTGGTGATTCCGAGTCCGAGAATCACCACAAGGATCCGCCGCGTGTCGGATACATCCGCCGAGGCTGCCAGCACGGTTACCAGCGACAGGGCGAGCACGAACTGCGGAATGGCCAGGAGAAGGCTCATCAGCGGAGTGACTATGGCGTCGACCCGGCCCTTGAAGAAGCCGGTCACCAGGCCGAGGAAGCCACCGATCAACATTCCGAAAGTGATTGCTCCAAGGCCGATCGCGAGGCTTGCCCGTGATCCCCAGATGACGCGGGACAACATGTCCCGCCCCAAGGCATCGGTCCCGAGTGGGTGGCCCGTCTGGGGACCCGAACTGGCAAGTCCACTGAACTGTTCGAGCGGATCGTGCAGCGGTAGCACCGGGGCAAGCAGAGCGAGCGCGACAATCAACCCGAGCCAACTGATTGCCAGCCATCCGCCAATGCCGATTTTCCCCTTCGCATCGGGTTTGCCTTCGGGGTCTTCGGGCACCGTGTCACCGATGGCGACGCCGACTGCTTCCGCGGTGCCGATCACCGATGGGGCGAGTCCGACTCCCCTCGTTTCGGCCTCGGTGTGTTCCGGGTCCGGGTCAACGTGTTCGGTCATGTCGAATCCGTGGATCGAGGGCACTGTACAGAAGGTCTACTCCGAAGTTCACCAGTACGTAGAGAATGGCAACGATGGCGATCAAACTCTGGAAGGCGACCATCTGGCGGGTGGCGATCGCCTCGGCAAGCATCAAGCCCATGCCCGGTATCTGGAAGAGAACTTCCACGATGAGGGCGCCTCCGATCAGCGTTCCCACGCTCAGGCCCGCCACGGTCAGGAGGGTCAGCGAAGACGGTCTGAGCGCGTGCCTGAACAGAATGCGCCGGGAGCTCATGCCCTTGGACTTCGCGAGAAGTATGAAGTCCTGCTGAAGGGTGGCGATCATGTCGGAGCGCAGGAGCCGCATGTAGACAGCGAACTGACCGACGGCCAGCGTGACGCAGGGGAGAACCATCTGCTGGAAGTGCATCGAGGGGTCCTCGGTGATCTTCGTGTAACCAGACGTCGGAAAGAGTTGCCACTTCACCCCCAGGAAATATTGGAGCAGCAGTGCCAGCGCGAAGTTCGGGATGGCCAGCATCGCAAACGCCGTGGCATTCGAGAACTTGTCGAAGATTCTCCCTTTGCGGGCAGCGGCGTACACCCCGACCGGAATGGCAAACGCGAGCGAGATCAGCTGTGAGTAGATCATCAGTTGCAGGGATATCGGGAGGGCGTCGGCCACCCTGTCGGACACCGGCCGCTTGGAACTGACCGTGTAGTAGTTCCCCATGTCGCCGGTGACGAAACCCCCGAGCCAACCCGCATATCGAACCACAAAGGGGTCATCGAGGCCGAGGTCTTCCCTGATCACGTCGCGTTGTTCTTCACTCGAGAATGGTGCGAGCACTTCGACCGGATCCCCCGGGAGGAGTTGCAGCAGCAGCGCAGAGAAGAAGGTCACAGCCACCACAGTGACGATCAGTTGCAGGAGGCGGCGAAGCAGACCCATGGATCAGTTGTGCCGAGCCACCGTCGGTTCTGCCGTCCCGTGGTTGGTCACTGACCTACCCACAGACCTGACACAGGATTACCCGAGGAGAGGCCTTTGAAGGGAGGCGACCCGTCCGGCAGGTTCGGTCCAAGTTCTCCGCCCACCGCCGGATCCATTCCGATTTGCCAGAACGTCCAGTTGAACCAGGTGTTGTAGGCCTCGCTGGCGAATCGCCGGTTGATGTCCTGATAGATCGACTCGCGGGCGTCCGGATCGGGTTCTGCTCGACCCTGCTCGAGCAGTGATTGCAGCTCGGGGTCATTGATCCGGCCGAAGTTCACAGGCGAGTCTGTACGCCACCAGACGCTCTGAAGGTCCGGGTCGCCACCAGGATGATTACGCCAGCCGAGCGCTTGCCAGTCCTCACCAAGGGCGGTGTTGATCAATGCCGCCTGTTCGATCTGTTGTATGTCGACCCTAATTCCCACCTTGGCGGCTTCTGCCTGCACCCACTGAGCTGTCTTCTGGTTCTCGGCGCCGCTGGCCATGGAAAGGGTGAACTCGAGCGGCTGACCGGTCTCCTCGGTGTATGCGGCAGCGAACTCCTCGGCCTTCGCGGGATCGTATTCGGGGTATCCGGCGTCCTCGAGATAACCGATGTTTCCCGGAGCAAATGGGCCGGAAGCCATCGTGAACTCACCGAGGCCGATGACTTCGTTGAACGCGTCGGGATTGAACAAGTGGGCCAGGGCGAGGCGTGCGTTCTTGTTGTCGAACGGCGGACTTGACGTGTTCAACATGCCGTAGGAAACCTCGGAGAAATCCTCGGTCGTGTAGAGCCGTAGGTTTCCGGCTTCTTCCTCTGCGCGAAGTGTTTCGTACTGGATCGCACTGGAGGTGTGCATCATGTCGAGCTGACCGGAGAGCAGGGAGTTCGTTCGAGCGTCGGCTTCGATGATCGGCTTGAACGTGATCTTGTCGAGGTAGGGCAGCTGCGTTCCGTCTTCATCGCTCTGCCAGTAGTCAGGATTCTTCGACGCGGTGAAGTGATCGTTGGGAACCCACTCGTCGAGCACGAAAGGACCGGTGCCGATCAGGTTCGAGTCGCAGGTTTCGGGGTCATCAAGTTGGGCCTGAGCCGAGATTGCGAACCGGTTGCCCAGGTTCAGGAACGAAGGCAGGGATGGCCAAGGGGTCTTTGCGCTGACCTCAAGGGTCAGGTCATCAACCACCGTGACGTCCTCGATGTCGTCCATGACGAATATGAAGAGCAACGGCGAACGGTTCGGGTAGGCGCCGCGGTACGCGTCGATGTTGTTCTTGACCACTTCGGCGTCCATGTCGGTGCCGTCGTGGAACTTGATTCCCTCGCGCAACTTGATGGTGAAGACGGTGAAGTCATCATTGGGTTCGATGGTTTCGGCGAGGAATGGAACGTATTCGCCGTCTTCGTTCAGAGCGGTCAGGGGTTCGTAGATCGCCTGAGCCATCTGGATTCCTGATGCCGCGAGCTGGGCTTCGGGCATGCACCAACCGCCGGAGTTGCCGGCTTCGAGTCCGTAGGTGACTTCTCCGCCCGACACGGCATCACCTGGGCCGTCAGATCCATTGGAGCCGTTCGATCCGCTGTCGTCATCGCCCCCACATGAACTGGCAACCAAGGTCAGCGCCAGCAGTGCTGACAGCAGACCGATACCGAAACGACGGTTTCCTGAAATAGCCACGGGGTCCCCCTGATCCGAAACGAGTTGATCCGGCGTGGATCGATGTGGCGTCACCATACTCCGAGTTTCTGGCGGGAGTGGCGCATCCTCGCGGATCAGATTCGCGGCTCTGCAGGGTTGCAAATTTGCCCGGGCCGGTTACTCCTCGATCCAGAGTCCTGACACGGGCACCTGGGCTGACAGGCCGGGGAAGGGACCTGATCCGTCAGGCAGGGTTGGCCCGAGTTCTCCGCCAACCGACGGATTCATCGCGAGCTGCCACAGTGCCCAGTTGAACCAGATGTTGTAGGCCTCGCTGGAGAAGCGCCGGTTGACATCCTGGTAGATCGATTCGCGGGCCTCCAGGTCGGTTTCGACGCGCCCGGAATCCATGAGCGAATCCATCTCGGGATCAGCGATTTTGGAGAAGTTCACGGAGGAATCAGTTTCCCACCAGAGCTTCTGGCCATCGGGGTCTGAGCCGGCGTGGTTTCGCCAGCCGATCGCTTCCCAGTCCTCGCCAAGGGCGATGTTGATGAGGGCAGCCTGTTCGACCTGTTGGAATTTGACCTCGATTCCGACATCGGCCGCCTTGGCCTGCACCCACTGTCCTGTTTGTTGATTCTCGAGACCGCTTCCCAGCGAAAGGGTGAATTCGAGTGGTTCACCGGTCTCCTCGGTGTACGCAGCCACGAACTCCTCGGCCTTCGCAGGATCGTATTTGGGGAATCCGGCGTCCTCGAGGTAACCGATGTTCCCCGGAGCGAACGGACCAGATGCCATCGAGAAGTGTCCCAGGCCGATGACTTCGTTGAAGTCATCGGGATCGAACGCGTGGGCCAGCGCGAGGCGTGCGTTCAAGTTGTCGAACGGCGGCTTGGCAATGTTCAACATTGCGTAGCTGACTTCGGCGTACTGGTCGGTCGTGTACAGCCGTACCGCTCCCGCCTCTTCCTCATCGAGCAGGGCGTCGTACTGGATGGCACTGGTGGTGTGTATCATGTCGAGTTCTCCACCAAGCAGGGCATTGGTCCGTGCGACCGGTTCGATTATCGGCCTGAACGTGATCTTGTCGAGATACGGCAGTTGGGTGCCGTCTTCATCGCTTTGCCAGTAGTCGGGATTCTTCGACGCGGTGAAGTGATCGTTGGGTACCCATTCGTCGAGAACGAACGGGCCGGTGCCGATCAGGTTCGAGTCGCAGGTTTCAGCATCATCGAGTTGAGCCTGGGCAATGACTCCGAACCGTCCGCCCAGATTGAGGTATCCGGGGAAGGTTGGCCAAGATTCCTTGGTGGCGATCTCGACGGTCATGTCATCGACCACGGTCACCTCGTCGATGTTTGCCAGCACGAACGGAAAGAGCAAGGGGGAACGGCCCGGGTAGGTGCCGCGGTATGCGTCGA
>JAHRAZ010000095.1 GCA_020027475.1 Microthrixaceae bacterium | reverse complement strand
CGCGCAACACGGATTCGATCGACGCGAAATCCTCGCCCGCAGTCGAACACACGATTCGGCTCACTCCGAGTTCGGCCAACTCGGCGACAGCCGATGGGAATATCCCGGAGGCACCCAGCGTGACGCTCAACTCCAGAGCCGCTGGATCACGACCGACACTTTCCGCCGTAGCCCGAGCGAGATTCCAGCGCTCGGTCAGCGTTTCGTTGTCGAGGCCCATTGGGTGAAAACCGTCCGCAACCAGGCCAGAGCGTCTGGCCGCCGCCGGAGAATGTCCACCCACATGAAGGGCAATCGGAGCCACGGGGCGGGGATCAACGTACATCGGCTCGAAGGAGAAGAATTCACCGGAAAAGCCGACTGGGTCATCCGCGAGGACATCACGCAACGCCTGGAGCATTTCGGTGGTCTGCTTTCCACGTCGGGAGAAGTCGGAACCGGTGGCTTCGACCTCCTCGCGCATCCAGCCGACACCGAACCCTGCCGAGATGCGACCCTCGGAAAGCACCGAGAGAGTGGCGAGTCGCTTGGCAAGTACAAGTGGATGATGGTGCGGCGCCACCAACACGCCGGTTCCGAAACAGAGCGTGGTGGTCTTGGCGACCAAGAACGCCGTGAGGTCAAGCGGATCCGGAATAGGGCAATCCGGCGGGAGCGGCATCTGACCGGACTCGCTGTAGGGATACTCGGCCGCATAGTCAGCGGCGACACCAACGTGCTCGACCAGATAGAGGGACTCAACTCCGAGTCCCTCAACCATCTGGGCGAAGTCGGTCATCCACGCCGGATCGCCGACGACTCCGGAGCGGTAAGGAGGGAGAACACCCAGACGCATGTGCCGACCGTAGCCGCCCAGCCTTCTCCCGGGTGCTGGCCCGAGTTTGCCGGATCGACCTCAGCCGAACAGTTGCATGTCACGATTGAACCGGTCGGTTGAAATGCACTCTGGTGAGATGCACTCTGGCGAAACTCGGTCAGCAACCCACGCTGCCGAGATCCAGCAAGTCGACCGCGGCCGGCAAAGCGGATCGAGACCGGAAAGCCTCAGCTTTCGGCGACGTCGAATGTGCCGACCATCCCGAGGGCTGTATGGGGCTCCCCTGATTCCTCATCGATGAGGATGCACTGGAACATGTAGGTTCCAGCCTCGGGGAAGGTCATGGTGGCGCCGCCCTCTTCACCTTTTTCGATCGCGGCGACCTCGCCGAGCGCATCCCCGTCGGGAAGCAGCACCTCGAACTCATGCGGCTGGGGCCCTGAATTCGTCATCTCGAAACGGATCGTCTCGCCGACCTTGATGTCGTCGAGATCAAGGCCGTCATAGCCGAAGTCGTGGGCATCGAAGGTGACCGTGCGGTCGATCGTGGCCTCTTCCGGGCCGCCCTCGCCCACCACCACAAACGATGTCTTGATGCCATCGCCGGACATACCCGGCTTGCACGAAACCTCATAGTCCCCCGCCGCGAGATCCACCGTGAGTGTTCTGCTCGTTCCAGTGGTCACGTTCTCGACCTCGCTGACCACATCGCCGTTGTCCTTCAGCACATAGAGCTCATTGATCTCATCCGCATCGTTGGAGAAAGCAAATGCCACTGTGCCGGCGCCGATCTCCGTCGAGTCGAGTTCACACGCATCGTTCGTGCCGGTCACGGTCACGGTCTGGTCTGCTTCTCCGCTCGTGCATGAGCCTGCGACCAGTACGCAAGCAACCAAGGCAGCTCCCGTGAAGGAAAGGTTCACCCGCTTCATCATTTCTCCATCCAGATTCTTCTTTGATTACGAACCACCGAGCAGTCGCTCAGGAACTCCGAACACCGTCTGCCGACGCGACTTTTGCGCTTTTGACCCGAGGCATTGCCGGCTGGCTTCTCGGGGCCTGATCGCCTGATCCCTCCACAAGCGTCTCGGATTCGACCGGGACGGCACTGGGCGCTGTC
Organism: Microthrixaceae bacterium; assembly: GCA_020027475.1. Lineage (GTDB taxonomy): Bacteria > Actinomycetota > Acidimicrobiia > Acidimicrobiales > Microtrichaceae > JAHRAZ01. Next base: position 2,929 of record JAHRAZ010000095.1, on the reverse strand, counting down.
CGGGTAGGCATCAGAAAGACGGTCATGGTGGGAATCAGGTAGAGGAGGTAGGCAGTGACCTCAAGCACAGTCATCTGCGGAGAGAAGTTGAAGATGCCCTTCATCAATGCCCCGTAGATGGAGGCGGGGTCGTACCACGGGAGATCGATTGCGAGATTGTTGAGACCCGGAAGAATCGCAGCCTCCTGGAGGTCGTGGATCCCGTAGGCAAGTACACCCGCCGCGATCACGATCAGGGCTGCGCCCGTTACCTTGAAGAAAACCTGGAGGTTGAGGTGCACAGCACCCCGGTAGATCAGCACACCGATCACCACGGCAGTGAAGATTCCCATAACGGCGCCGAGGGCTGGACCGGCGCCCGCCCCCTGAGCCTGGAAGGTCGGAAACAGAAATAGTGCAGTTTCGAGACCTTCACGACCCACGGCCACAAACGCGGCGAGAGCGATGGCGATGGCACCAAACTCCAATGCCACCTGCATCTTGCCCTCAAGCTCGCCCTTGATTGTTGCAGAGGCTTTCTTCATCCAGAAGACCATCCAGGTGACGAATCCAACAGCCAGAATCGACAGGATTCCACCGAATGCCTCTTGTGCCTCGAAGCTCATGTTGGCCGAAGTGAAGTGTAGAACGGCTCCGAACCCGAGCGACAGGGCGATTGCAGCGGCGACGCCTGCCCACAGGGCGGGGAGTCGGTCGCGGTATCCACCACGAACCAGGAAGGTGATGAGGATCCCGATCACCAGAGCGGCCTCGAGCCCCTCTCTCAGTCCTGTGAGGAATGTTTGCAGCACTTCGGTCTCCGTTTCGCCCGCCAACACATCCAGACGCCCGGGTGCTCGACGTCTGGGTATTCACCACCTGGTTGGTCCCGATCCTGGTTGGTCCCGATCAGCCGGCAGTTGCCGATGGCAACCGCCGTGTCAATCACCTCTGATGAATGTTGAAAACATCACTTTCTATCCGATGATAAGCAACCCTAACACCGGACCTGAAGATGTCAATACACTTGCGACACCGCCGGTTGTGGCAGTGGTCACAACCACTGCTCCGGGCGCTACGCATCGCTGAACGCAGAGTCCCACCGGACCGGCAGGAACCAGACCCAGCCTGGGCTGGACGGGCAGATAACTCCGGCGGGCAAGAAACCCGTATCGAACGGAGACCTCCGCCGTGAAACGAACCCAGCCGGGGCGGAGTTTCAGCGCAGTCGCTCGCGAAGGTCCGCCTCGGCATCAGCCAACAATTCTGCACCGGTGCTGCCCGCCTCCGCATATGCCACCCCCACGGTCACCGGAAACGACACCGCCGAATCCCCCAGCTCAACCGGCAGGGCAAACCCGGCCTGGATACGTTGATGGATCACGCTTGCATCCACTGGCTCGATCGCGTTTCCCATGAACGCGAACACTCCTGGAGACACAAGCGCAAGCACATCGTCATCGCGGGTAATCATCCGTAGCCTGTCAGCGACCTCGAGTACGGCCATTTCGGCGGCCGGTCCCTTGTCCTCGATGAGGTCACGGTGGCCATTGATTGCAACCGTGAAGATCGCGGGCAGGTCACCCCCGACCAACAAGGCATCCGCGGCCGTGACCAGCTCCATGCGATCCGGCAGTTGGTCATGTGGCAACTGATCATTCATGAATTGAATCCCTTCAGATTCAACGATCACCTTCAGTATCACCGGTCTCACTGTTGCCGGTTCCAACATCACCGGTTCCACTGTCATCGGTGCTTCAATGTCACGGTGTCCAATGTCACCGTATCGCCGCTCCCGGCTGATGCGTCGGGAAAAGCCGATTGCGGGCTATGCATGGATCAGTCGGGTTCTGTTCCCCAGATGCCGACGAAGCTGACCATCTCGCCCGGGTAACCGCCCAGATTGTGACTCAGAGCCAGACCGCGGTCTGCGGTGTCGATCTGACGATCAGCCGGTGCTTCCTTGCGGAGCTGCAGCCAACACTCGAAGAGCATGCGGAGTCCGGAGGCACCCACAGGGTGACCAAAGGATTTCAAGCCACCGTCAGGGTTCACCGGGAGGTCCCCGTGAAGGTCGAAGCGTCCCGCCTCGCAGTCCTTCCAGGACTGGCCGCGCTCGGAGAATCCTAGGTCCTCCATGAGCACCAACTCGGTGGGTGTGAAGCAATCATGCACCTCTGCCATCGCCAACTCCTTCGACGGGTCGGTGATGCCAGCCTGGGAATAGGCATCGTCGGCGGCCCACTCGCACTCGGGAAAGTGGGTGTAGTCGTAGTCCGGATCCAGCAGACCCGACCCGTTGCCCGCAACCATGCTGAGGGCCTTCACGTAGATCGGACTGTCCGTGTATTTGTGTGCGTCCTCGGCACGCACCACGATCGCCGACGCAGCGCCATCGGCCACACCTGCGCAGTCGAACACGCTGAGCATGCCTGCAACTTCAGGCATCTTGCAGATCTGATCCACCGACATTTCGCGGCGGAACTGTGCTCTTTCGTTCCGGGCACCGTTGTAGTGGTTCTTGCTGGCAATTCGGGCGAGAGTGCGGCGCAACTCAAGAGGATCCACGCCGTACTTCTCGGCATACGCCGGAGCCACCAGAGAGAACATCGCTGCCGCGGTGAGCGTCCTCTGGGTTCCATCGGTCGGGATGGGGAACGCATTGAGGCCCTGGAACCCTGAGTCCTTGACCTTCTCCACGCCAACCGCCGCCGCCATGTCATACGCTCCGGACGCCACCGCGTAACAGGCCTGTCGAAGTGCTTCAGATCCCGTGGCGCAGTAGTTCTCCACACGGGTCACCGGCTTGCCCTGTAGCTTCAGCGGAGCAGCAAGGGTGACACCCGACATCCCGGACTGGGCGGTACCGAGCCACCAGGCGTCGACGTCATCCTTGCGGACTCCCGCAGATGCCAGGCCCTCTTGAACCGCGTCAACCATCAGGTCATCG
>JAHRAZ010000086.1 GCA_020027475.1 Microthrixaceae bacterium | reverse complement strand
GGTGGCTGCCCTCGCGGGCGTTCACATCTTCCTGCAGTTCCGCAGCCCCAAGTACGCGGTGCGGATTTCCAGCATGGAGATGCTGGACAAGGTCGTTCCCAACCGCCCGGGTTGGCGGCGCCATGTGGTGGCTGGACTGTTCCTGTTCGGCCTCGCTCTTTCCGTGGTCGCCTTTGCGCAACCGATTGCCACCACGAAGGTTCCCAGGGAACGGTCCACGATCGTGCTGGCCATCGACACCTCGTTGTCGATGATGGCCACCGACGTGGCGCCGAGCCGACTGGAAGCAGCCCAGGAGGCTGCCACCAGTTTCGTCGAGTCCCTTCCCGAGGACCTGAACGTGGCCCTGATCGGCTTCGCCGGCAGCGCACAGCTGCTCGTGCCGCCCACACAGGACCGCGTCGCAGTGGCAGACGCTATCGACAACCTCGATCTGGAAGAGGCCACCGCCATCGGTGATGCCGTGAAGTTGTCGGTGGAGGTCATCGAGGATCAGGCCCAGCGAACCGATGAAGGTGAACCTGACGCAGCCGTGGTGTTGATCTCCGACGGTGAAACCACGGTTGGTTTGCCCGCCGAGGAGGCAGTGGACATCGCTGTCGAGGCCGCCGTGGCGGTGAACACGATCGCCTACGGCACACCCGACGGTGTGATCACGGTGGATGAGGACGGCGACGGAGTCGGTCAAACAGCACCGGTACCGGTGAACAGCGACGAACTCGCGGCAATCGCGGAACAGACCGGCGGCGTCAGCCGAACGGCCGAGTCCCTGGGGGATCTGGAACAGGTCTACGACGACTTCGGTTCAACAATCGGATTCGATTCCGAACCGAGTGACATCAGTTACCGGTTCGCAGGAGCAGCGTTCGTGATCCTCCTGCTGGGTGGCGGGCTCTCGCTCTGGTGGCTGCAGCGGCTCCCCTGAGCTTCAGCTCCAGGCACCCGTGCGCAGGTCGACGACTTCGTCGGCCTGCTCGGACACGACCTTGCTCGATCCTCCGGGATCCATCGAGACGCCGAACAGGACATCGGCAGCCTCCATCGTGCGCTTCTGGTGACTCACGATGAGCAACTGGGCCGTGGTGCGGAACTCGCCCACGAGATCCAGGAACCGGTGCAGGTTCACATCGTCAAGAGCAGCCTCGACCTCGTCCATCACGTAAAAGGGCGAAGGACGGGAACGGAACACGGCGAACAGGTAGGCCAGAGCTGTCAGCGACCGTTCGCCACCCGAAAGCAGCGAGAGCTTTCGTACGTTCTTGCCGGACGGTTTTGCCTCGACTTCGATGCCGGTGTTGAGAAGGTCATCCGGATTGGTGAGGCGCAGCCGGCCACGCCCGCCCGGAAACAGGGTTTCGAAGAGTTGGGCGAAGTTCTCGCTCACATCGGCGAATGCCGAACTGAAGATCGCAATGATCTCGGCATCGACTGCGCGGATCACCTTGGACAGTTCCCGCCGGGACGACTTGATGTCGTCGAGCTGGGACGTGAGGAACTCCTGGCGTTCGCTCAATTCCTCGAACTCCACGAGGGCTAGCGGATTGATCTGCCCCATTCGCTTGAGTTCTGCACGCAGGTCTCGGGCTCTACCCGCCGAGGTCGACCCAGCGGGTGTTTCCGGCTCGGGCGCAGCCAGTGCTTCTTCGGGTTCGCAATCGAGTTCGTTGCGGACCAGCTCGGTTGCGGACTCCAGGCGAACGCCGATTTCGGCATTCTCGATCTCGGCACGCTGCAGTTTCTCGCGAAGCATCTCCAACTTTTCCGACAGGTCATTTCGTTGACCTCGGAGCCCTGCCAAGCGGTCCGAAATTCCCCTGGCGGCCTCGGACTGCTCGTGTCGTTGACGGGAAACCTCTGCGTGGTGTCTCTCGATCGCGGCGCAGCGTTGTTTCAGGAAGTCCTGGAGGTGATCCACAGCGGCCAGCCGGGCCTCGAGAATTTCCCTCTTGCCTTCTGCTGCATCAGCCTCCTGGCTCAGGCCTTCCAGCTTTGCATCGAGGTGCCCGAGCCGATCCCGAACGAACCTGCTGCGCTCGGACACCGAGGCATTACGGAGGTCTGCGTCGGTTCGGCGGGTCTGGACGTCGCCACTGACAGCCTCCAGTTCGCGGCGGGCCTCCGACATCCGGCGAGCTCGTTGTGTGAGTTCCTGCTCCGCAGCTTCCGCAAGCGGAAGCGACTCGGCGATCTGCATGAGCCGTATCGTCTCCTCCGCGAGACGACTGTCGATCCTCGCGATCAACTCATCCAGGCTCCGCTGCTCCTCAACGGCTTCGGAAGTCTCGCTCGACAGGCGACCCTGAGCTTCGGAATGCCGCTCGAGCGCAGCCTCGGCCTCTTCAGCAGCCTGACGCGCCGCCGTTTCGCTCTCCCGAAGACGATCGCGTTCCTTGCCGGCAGCATCAAGGACCGATTGGGCATCCGCCGCTGTTTCAGCCGAGCGGGTACCTTGAGTCCTTGCTTCTTCGAGCGCCGCTCCGGTGGCACCGATGCCGGATGCTCTCAGTCGCCAGCCACGAAGACCGAAACGATGGCCGTCCTTGGTGACCACGTTCATGGTGGGAGAGTCAACCGCCACGCCCACGGCCTCGGACCAACCTCCGCCCACAACCACGGTGTCGACAAGCAGGGCATCAAGCAACGAGTCGATCTCCCGGGTGGTTGCGGAGTTGCCGGCTGATGGACGCACATGTGACCGCAGGTGCTCCCGGTTGGTTCTGTCACCCGATGTCCCTGCATCAGCGGTGCCGGCGGAAGACATGCCCGACCGGACCGACTCGAGGGCGATTATGGCTCCGGAGTGGTTACCCGCCGCCAGTTCCGAAAGCGCCTGGAGAGCGTTTTTTGAACCCGAGACCACCACTGCACCAAGTGCCTCGCCTGCCGCGGCCTCGAAGGCATCTTCCCAGCCCGCGTCGATCTGGAGCAGGTCAGCCAAGGTGCCCAATACACCGTCCACATCGGCGAGGCGGTCAGCGCCGGCGCGATGGCGGGCCTCGTCGAGTGCGAGCGTGAGTGCCTCCACCCGAGCTTGCCAGCCGGAGTGTTCCGCTCCGGCCGCACGAGCGTTTTCCGCGGCTGCACTGAGGGATACTTCAGCGGCAACACTGTCCGAAGCATGTTGATCGGCTGAAGCCCGCAGCTCCGGTACCGCAGCTGATTGTTCGGCCTTGCCGGATTCGGCGACGGCCAGGGCGGCGGCCAACCGGTCGAGGCGTTGCCGGATCGCTTCCTTGCGGCGGAGCAGTTCCTCGCGGTCGTCTTCTCCCCGGGTAATGGCCGATTCCAGGGCCGACTTCTCGCTGCGCTGGGCTGAAGCCTCGCCAGTGGACGCGGGGACACCCTCACCCCATTCCTCTTCGAAGGAAAGCCAACGTCTGGCCAGTTCCGTTTCCGAGACCTGAATGTCGTGATCGGCATCTGCTGCTTGCGTTACGGACTGATTGAGCTGATCCTGTTCAATGCGCAACTGGGCCCGTTCGGCCTCCAGAGATGCAACCAGGGCAGCGTCGACCGCTGCCTCGATTTCCCGGCCCAATCCCCTGCGTTGCTCCGCCAGCAGAGCCAGCAGGCCCCGGGACCGTTCGCGCAGGGTCTCGTATCGGGAATGGAGTTCGCCAACTTCGGTTTCTCCAAGTGCGGCAAGTTCGGTCTCGGAGGCAACCAGTCGGGCATCGGCATTTCCGAGTTCGGCCTTCACCCGCTGGGATTGATCTCGAAGATCGCTCTGAAGGCGGGAGGATTCTTCGAGGTTTCCGCGCAGTCGAGCCAACTCCCTGCCGGCCAGATGCAGATCCAGCGCCCGTAGCTCACCGACGAGGGCCCCATGGCGGCGGGCGGCATCGGCTTGGCGTTCGAGAGGCCTCAGCTGGCGACGAACCTCCCGCAAGAGGTCTTGCACCCTGATGAGGTTGGCCTCGGTGGAACTGAGCCTGCGCTCAGCACGCTCTTTGCGGCGGCGGAACTTGAGAACCCCGGCGGCCTCTTCGATGATCAGTCGGCGGTCCTCGGGGCGGGCATTGAGAACAGCATCGATGTTGCCCTGCGACACGATTACGTGTTGGTGACGCCCCACCCCGCTGTCGCTCAGGAGTTCCTGAATGTCCAGCAGGCGGCAAGGGACGCCGTTTATTGCATACTCGCTGTCACCTGAGCGGAACAGCAGTCGACTCAGAGTGACTTCGGTGAAATCAATCGGCAGCATTCCCGAGGAGTTGTCGATTGTGAGGGAAACCTCAGCGCGGCCGAGGGCCGGACGCTTGGAAGTTCCGGCGAAGATGACATCATCCATCTTCTGTGAACGCACGCTGGATGGAGCCTGAGCACCCAGAACCCACCCGATCGCATCAACCACGTTGGACTTGCCGGACCCGTTCGGACCGACGACCACCGAAACGCCCGGCTGGAGCACGAGCGTGGTGCTGTCCGCAAAGGACTTGAATCCCTTGATCTCGAGGTTTTTCAGGAACAAAGCTTCGTCACACCTGTGTCTGTTCGCAGAAGTAGGTAGTGATATTGCCGAATCGCGCTTTCACAATTGGCCCCCTTGCACGCGGACTCATTTCGCCGGCTCGACGATAGACAGCCAGATGATCGACATAGTTGCCCGCCTCACCGCTGAGGTTCACCCAACCGTCGTCCGAGAGCGTGGTTCCACCGTACTTCACTGCATCGTGCATGGTCTCGACCACCGCGCGGTAGAGGCGCCGAATCTCCGACGCCGCCAAGGAGCTCGGTGTGCGGTCATACCGGAGCCCGGCATGAAAAAGGATTTCATCGGAGTAGATCGGGCCGATTCCCACAAGGAATGTGGGATCCATCAGAATACCCTTCAACTTGCCCGTACGTCGCAACAGGCCCTCTCCGAACTTGGTCCACGAAATGGGCTCGTCGACCGCATCGAGTCCACGTTCCGCAAGCTCCGGATGCACCTCAGGGAGATTCTCGATCTCGATCCACTCCACATTGCACTTCTTCTTGGGATCCACGAGGCGGAGCTGACCACCCTGGGTGTAGGTCAGGATGAGCGCCGTACCCTTGTCCACCTCTTCCCTGGCCTTGGCCCGCAGCAAGCGGCCGCCGTCTCCAAGGGTTATGACGAGTTCGTGGGTTCCGGCGAATGTGAGTCCCAGGAGCGTGCCGTGGCGCACCGCACCCGAACCTTTGAGGCCGACCATCTCCTTCTCCAGGTTCTTGCGGCTGATGCCCGACAGCACTCCGGCAACGGGAACCTCAACCGCTTTGATCTTGCGGTCCCCCACCTCGCGTTCAAGCTCTCGGCGGAGCAACTCAATTTCGGGCAGTTCAGGCATCGTCATCTCCATTGGTCCCGTCCTGGCCGACTTGGCCTCCGGGTTCGAATATCTGGTCGTTTTTCAGGGAGCCCTCGGCTTGGCGAGCCGCACCCTGTTCGGCTTCCTTCTTCGTTCGGCCGACTCCATCACCGAGAAGTTGGCCGGCCACGCTCACCCGTGCAGTGAACACCTTGGCATGTTCAGGGCCGTCCTCCGTGAGTTCATATCGGGGCAATTCTCCGTGGAGCCGGGCGGCGGTTTCCTGGAGCCGTGACTTGTGATCGGTGCTCAGGTCCTCGCTTTCAACCTGCTCTATGAGGTCGGAGGAGAGCTCGAGGATGAAAGGTTCTGCGGCGGCGGAGCCACCATCGAGGTAAATGGCCCCGATCAGGGCCTCGAGTGCATCGGCAAGGATCGAATCCTTGTCGCGTCCGCCGGTGGACTCTTCCCCCTTGCCCAACTTGAGCATGGAACCAAGGTTGATCCGGCGGGCCAGCATGGCCAGTACCGAGGAGTTCACGAGCTCGGCTCGATAACGCGCCAATACTCCCTCGGGTTCGTCCGGGGTGGACCGGTACAGGTGATCCGTGATGACAAGGCCGAGGACCGCATCTCCGAGAAACTCGAGACGTTCGTTGGATTCGAGACCACCGTTTTCGGAGCACCAGGAGCGGTGACGCAGAGCCAACTCGAGCAGGGACGGGTCGCTGAACTCGTGGGGAAGCCCACCTGGAGCAGGTTCCGGGGAAGAGTCGTGTTCAGAGACGGGCGACGATGTAGTCGGCGGCATCTCGCACGGTCTTCATGTCCTCGATTTCCTCATCGTCGATGCGGAATCCTGCGCTGCGTTCGCTGAGTTCCTCTTCGAGAGATTCCACGAGTTCAATCATGGCGAGCGAATCCGCGTGCAGGTCCTCGGCAAATGAGTCCCCTTCGTTGATCACGTCGGGATCGATCTCGAGAATGTCAGCCAGGCGGTCACGAATGAGCTGCACGATTTCGTCGCGCTCTACCGGACCCTGTTGCACATGCGTTTCTGCAGGCACTTTCAGTGAACTCTCCTCGGAAGGGCCGACCTTGTGGTTCGGCTGGACTTGGGGAACCCTACCGCGCTCGGCAGGGTCAAGAGGTGACGTCAGTCGACGTCGATTGCCTGCCTGCCGCCGTACCAGCCACAGTTGCTGCAGACCACATGGGGCGTCTTGGCCACGTTGCAACGCGGGCAAGTGCTGCGCGGTGCGGCCTTGAGCTGCCAGTTTGATGCGCGGCGGCTTCTGGTCTTGGATTTGGAGGTCTTCTTCTTGGGAACAGCCATCGGTCTTCTCGGTGCGTGCTTGTCGGTGCGTGCTTCAGGGCCAAAACGCCGGAAGAAAGATGATAGCCGCTAGCCCTCCTCCGGGTCGAGACGGAGCTCCTGCAACGAAGCCCACCGGGGATCAAGCGGCGGCTCTGCGGAATCTCCACCCTCCTGCCGAATGGCCCCATCGGTACTCACCGGGAAGACATCGGGCGATGGCCCGGCGCAATCCGCCGAGCAGAGCGGAGAAAGGGGCAGGGCCAAGAGGACCGAATCGCGAACGGCGTCCGACAGGTCGATCCAACCGTTCTCCATCAGGCTCGCTTCTTGGTCATCTGCATCGAGAACGCCGTGATCATGGGCAAAGATCTCCGATATGGGCGTGATCGCGTCGCCTTCGGCCATCCCGAGACAACGTCGACATTGACCTACCCAGTGGAGACTGGCCTGTCCTCGAACTTCGAGACCGTCGTGTGTGGATTCGAATACCAGAGTGAGCTCAACGGGATCCTCGCCCACGCTTGTGGAACCCACGGAGTCCCCTGCGCATGCCGAGACGAACCGACTGTGTTCTTCGGAATTCCCGACACTAC
>JAHRAZ010000080.1 GCA_020027475.1 Microthrixaceae bacterium | reverse complement strand
ACCGAACCGCCTGGTTCTACCAAGGACTCGGCTTACAGCCACACGATTCTGACGTCGAGCAAGGACCCGGTGTTCCAACGGATCGGCACCCGCAGCATGCGCAAGGTTGCGGCCCCCCGCCTCGACGCCGGAGACTGGAACGCGATCGTCATCTTCGCGGAAGTCGAGGATGTATCCGAGCCAGAGGTGGCGGCCTACTTCTGGCTGGCATTTCGACCCCAGCGGGGACTATTCACGGGAGTGGTGAACGTCCGCATGCTCCCCGAGGAAGCGTACGGATTCGATCTGTACGTGAAACCCGAATACCGCCGTGGCTCCCTCGGGAACTACGTGGCTGACATAGTGATAACCGACCTGAAGGAACGCGGATTCAAATACGGCTACACCCATGTGCTGTACGACAACATTGCGTCGGTCTTCTGGCACGACGGCATCGGCTTCAATGTGGCCCAGGTGTTCAACTTCTTCAGTTTCGGACCGCGAATCATCTGGAAGATCCCGTTCTCGGAGTCGCCGAGGTACGGACCGTTGTCGCGAAAGGGCCGATACAACGACGCAGACCCGAAGCCTCCTTTCGGCGGTTCACTGCTTCCCAAGTAACTGAGGGGATACCCCGGTGAACGATCCGGGGAATTGGAACCGGCCTTGTGCGCGCTGACCTTGTGCGCGCCGGCCTTGTGCGCGCCGGCCTTGTGAGAGACTCGCCACGTGACGGCCGGAGCGGAATTGGCGAAACCTTCTCACCAACGTTCATGGGATCTGGCGTCTCTGTCGTTGATAGCGCTGATGCTCTTGTGGCCGGTGCCCGCACTCCTGCGGTATCCGGGACCGCCCATGGAGGAAGGGTTCATGCTCGTGTTCCCCGAGCAGATTCTCAACGGCAACTTCCCGCACCGGGACTTTCTTCATCTCTATGGGCCCGGCTCCCTGTACACCCTCGCAGGTGCCTTCAAAGTGTTCGGCACCCACCTGACCGTCGAGAGGCTGTTCGGACTCCTCCAGCACGCAGTTCTCGTGTACTCGATGTGGTTCCTGATCCGACCGTTCGGGCGCAAAGTGGCAACCGGCTCGGCTCTGACTGCTCTCGTGGTCTTGCTGTGGCCGGCCGGATTGACCGCCCTCGCCTGGAACGGTGCTCTCGCACTGGGATTTCTGGCGATGGCATGTTCCGCAGCGGCATCGCGGGCAACCGGGGAACGGACAGGGTTCAAGACAACCTTCAAGGTGGTGGCGGGGGCCAGCGCGGGCCTTGCCTTGTTGTTCAGGCCGGACATGATCCTTGCCATCGGATTGGCGATGGCGGCCTGGTGGTTCCAGTTCCACAAGGGGAGTCGTGCGCCGATGTTGTACGGGTTTGCGGGCATGAGCATTCTCTGGATACCGCATCTGATGGTTTCCGGTTTCCGGAACTCGCTCGACGGCATGTTCATCGAACCCGTATTCCGTCTGCGCGGCGGTCGGAGCCTGCCGATACCACCATCCTGGGGGGAAATCGATGCCTTCCTGCAGAAGGTCGACTCACTTCGTGAACCGATGGTTCCGAGTCCGTTCTCACCTGCCAACCAGACATTCCTGTGGTTCCTGTTGGTGCTGGGATCCGCGGGAATCCTGGTCTGGGCTGCCGTTGTGGCCAGGAGAACCAAGCCGCCCATCTCCGCGACCCTGTCGTTTTTCCCGGCTGCGCTGTTCGGGATTGCCCTGGTCACTCAGGCGCTTCAGCGACCGGATTCAACCCATCTCGCATGGGTCAGCGGAATCACGTTCGCGCTCTGTATCCCGGCCTTCGTGCTTCTGCTCCAGAGCTGGCGTCCGGAATTCCCGCCAAACGCGCGAAGTTGGGTGGCGGTGGGCATTCCGGCGTTGATCCTGATTCTGGTGATTCCCTTCTATCCAGTGAGTAACTACCTGGGATTCGTCTCCGAATCGTTCGGTTCGGATCCCTCGGGCCACGTCGTGCAGCGGGCTGATCGACGGTTCTACCTCGGTGATACTGGCGCGGCCACCGAAGCCCAAACCATCGTTGACATCCTCGACGAGGAGTCCGATCCCGGGGAATCGCTGATAGTCGGGCCGAGTGACTTGAGCCGGACGACCTACAGCGATGCCTGGCTCTATCACCTGTTCCCGGAGCTCCCTGCGGGTACCCGGTACATAGAGATGGATCCGGGACTGGCTGATTCCCCTGACGGTGAGTTGGCCGCTGAACTGGCTCGGGCCGACTGGGTCATCCTCTCCGATCTTCTCGATGACTGGAGCGAGCCCAATGATTCCGTGCTCTCGGGAAGCACCGCGGCGGGGGACGTGCTGGATGAACAATTCTGTCTTGTTGCCGACACCGGTCGTTACACGCTGTATCAGCGCTGCGCGAACGACTGAGGCCTGCCTTCGGCTTCCTGCAGGCGACCACTAATGTTGTTCGATGTCCGAGGTGCTGGTGGTGCCCACATATCAGGAGGCGGAGAACATCGAACCGTTCCTGCGCGCTGTTCGTGCTGCAGTTCCTGACCTGGACGTCCTGATCGTTGACGACAACAGCCCTGACGGCACGGGCGACATCGCCGAACGTCTGGGGGCCGAACTTGGCGGGGTAGAGGTACTTCACAGACCCGGCAAGGCTGGTCTGGGTGCGGCATACCGCCACGGATTCAGCCGGGCGCTTGCGGACGGTTACGACGTCATCGCCCAGATGGACGCCGACCTTTCCCATGATCCAGAGGTTCTACCCGATCTCCTGGGTGGAATCTCGCAGGGCGCCGACGTGGTTGTCGGCTCCCGCTACGTTCCGGGTGGCAACGTGCCCAACTGGACCTGGATCCGGCGCCGTCTTTCCTCCTGGGGGAATGCGTACGCACGGTGGATGCTTCGACTGCGCATGAAGGACGCCACCACCGCATTTCGTGCGTACCGCGCCGAAGCTCTGCGCAGGATCGACATTGCCGGCACAAGGGCCAACGGCTACCTGTTCCAGATAGAAACCGCATACCGGATTTCAGAAGCCGGACTGACGATCTCCGAGATTCCCATCACGTTCGAGGATCGAGTTGCCGGAAACTCGAAGATGGCGGTGTTCCGGACCATGGCCGAGACGGAACTGAGAGTCACGTGGTGGGGACTTTCACTGCGAGCACCGACCCTGTCGGGGCGTCTGAGATCCACTGGGCCGGGCCGCTACCTGGAGTCGCGGGTGCGCCCCAGTGGGCTGCCGCCGGACGATGACTGACAGGGGTCCCGGCCACGCGCGGGTGACAAGGCGGCGGAGGCAGGGTCAGGACGGGTTGGGACGGGTCCCGGCTCTGGACGGCTTGCGGGCGGTGGCAGTGATCGCTGTTCTCGCATTCCACGCGAGATTCGAGTGGATTCCAGGTGGGTTTCTGGGCGTCTCCACCTTCTTCACACTTTCTGGCTTTCTGATCACCACCTTGTTGTTGCAGGAATGGCGACGGGACGAACAGATCTCCTTGAGAGGGTTCTTCACGCGCCGATTCCGCCGCCTCCTTCCGGCGTCATGGCTGACACTCGGCATTGTGTTGCTGATGGGTGCGGTGGGGATCTGGTCCTCCGATCAGCTCAGATCCTTGCGGCTCGACGTTCCCTGGTCGTTGGCGGAACTGGTCAACTGGCACTTCATCTTCGATGACCGAAGTTACGGGGACCAGTTCGCGGCTCCCTCGCCATTGGAACACTTCTGGTCCCTGGCGATCGAGCAACAGTTCTATCTGATCCTCCCGGTGGCGGCGCTCGGAGTCCTGCGGTGGAGTCGCAACCGCGGACTGAGTGGGCGAACCACTCTCGGGATCGTCCTAGGCGTCGCCCTGGTTGCTTCGGCAGCCCTCAACGGGTTCCTTGCAGCAGAGAGTGTCCCTCGGGCCTACTTCGGCACTGACACCCGACTGGCTGAACTTGCGGCCGGCGGGATTCTCGCCTGTGTCGGTGTGGTCCGGCTCAGGGACCTCGGCACACGATTTCCCCGAACGGTGGCGTGGCTCGGAGCCATCGCTGTTGCAGGGTCCCTGCTCCTCTGGAACACGGCCACCGTGAACAGCCAGTGGTTGTATCCGTGGGGCCTTCTGCTCACCGCCGCATCCACAACCATCCTGATCACGGCAGTGCTGAGCAAAGGTTGGCTGACGAGCGTGTTGTCGGTTCCGCCGGCGCTCTGGCTTGGCCGCATCTCCTATGGCGTCTATCTGTTGCATTGGCCGATATTCCTCTGGCTGACACCGTCTCGGACCGGCCTGTCCCAGTGGCCGTTGTTCGGCCTCAGGGTTGCCGTCACTCTGCTGGCAGCGGCAGTGATGTTCCGGTTCTTCGAAGTCCCCATCTCCGAGCGCCGCTGGATTCGCAGCGGTTATGGAAAACGGATTGCCCTGCCGGCGGCTGCAATCATCCTGATGATGACGCTCGTGGTCACGTCGGACCTGCCGGAAGCTAGCCAGCTCGCGTCGGCTGAATCGGCTCAGAGCACCACGATTCCACCTGCGCCCACCCGTGTTCTCTTTGTCGGTGATCAGCTGACCAACGGTTTGGATCTGGAACTGACCGGAACACCGGAAGCGCCCATCGAGACCTCGGTGGCCACTGCGGAGAACTGCGGGGCGGCTCTCGGCGGGTGGATACAACTCTCCAACGGCACGGTGGAGCGAGACGTTGACCGTTGTGGCCCCGTGAAGGATCTGTGGAAGGCAGCTGTGGATCAGGAGAAGCCGGAGGTTGTGGTGGTCTGGACTGCGGTTCGTGATGTGGCCAACCGTCGACTGGATGTGGAGCAGCCGTGGTCATCGATTGGTGACTCCACCCTGGATGACTTCTTGAGGGTGGAGTTGCAGCAACTTCTCACCGACCTGCAGGCGTCGGGGGCAGCGGTGATGGTGGCCAATGTTCCCCACATGAATTACACCGGCCCGGCCCCAGATTCGGTTGAACCGACGTTGTCCGAGGATCCCGAACGTGCGAAGTATGGCAAAGTGCTCAACGACAACGCCACCAAGGATGCTCCGGTCGCTGAAACGGCTGAGAATTCTGCGGCCCGCGTGGATCGATGGAATCAACTGATCGCTGAAGCTGCGCCGAAGTCGGGGATCGAGGTTCTCGATGCAGCGGGCGCGATTCAGAGTTTCCCCGGAGGCGAGTTCGACGAGAATCTCCGCGGTGAGGACGGAATTGGCTTGTCCGCCGAGGGAGCGCAGGAGTTCGGGCGGATGATCGCGGACGACCTGGCTCAGGCGGAACCGGCGCCTCCCGAAGTCGAAGGCACCGCGAGTGATGCCCTTTCCGTGGAATTGCCCGCGGCCCCGCCGGCCAGTCCTCGCCGTACAACAACCGGAAACGCCGACATCCTGGTTGTCGGTGACTCTGTGGCATTCAACCTCGGTATTGGACTCGCGTCCTGGGCCAACAATCAGTCCGGTGTGACTGTGCAGAACGCCGGCCGATTGGGTTGTCCACTGGCTCGAGGTGGTCAATATCGATTCCTGAGGGAAATCGAGTCCTTCGCTGGGGATTGTGAGTGGTCGAACCGCTACGCCGAGCTCTTGTCCGAGCGCGACCCTGAAGTTGTCGTTCTGTCGTCAGGGATATGGGAACTCGTAGACCGGCGTCTCCTGGGCGATGACACTTGGCGGCACCTCGGCGAACCGGTGATGGATCAGTATCTGCTGTCGGAGTTGTTGTCAGCGATCGACCTGCTCAGTTCTCGTGGAGCAACAGTGGTTCTGAGCACCTACCCCCACTTCGAAGCCGGAAGGGACCAGGGATTCCAGGGACTGCCGGAGTCGGATCCCGCCAGAGTGGATCGTCTGAATGAACTCATTCTCTCCGCAGCAGAGTTGCGGCCGGGAGTGGTCACCGTGATCGACTTCCAGGGCTGGCTGGCATCGCAGGAGGGCGGCGAGCTGGACCCCGACAAGAGAACCGATGGTCTGCATTTCAGTGATGAATACGCCGAAGTGATCGGCGAATGGCTGGGGCCGCAGGTGCTGGACATCGCTCGCAACGGCCCGCCGCCTGCCGGCTGATCTGCACCTGGAAACCGGTTGTCAGGTGCGATCTCGTGCCGGCAGCACAGGGGCGTCCCTGCCGGTTCCACCAGTGCCACCTGCGGGACTGTCGCCCTCTTCGTGGTAGTCGGCCTCGACGTTCACGCTCCAGATGTCGTGTCCGGCGTCGTCAACGATGTTCTCCACCGTGAGCATGGCGGTAAGCATCGAGTGATCCTGGTTGTTGTATTTGTGCATGCCGTTTCTGCCCACGGGATGCACGTTTGGCACGTTCTCGCCGAGCCAGTCGCGCAGCACCTTGACTCGGTGCTGGTAACCCTCCTCGTAGACCGGGTAGGCCTTGGGCATGCGAACGACATATCCGGCTTCAACGGCGTCCGGGTTCACCAGGTTCAACACCCCGAGCTCACGACGCGCGAGTTCGATCAGATCCTCATCGGGTTTGGTCCACATGTCGTCGCCTTCGAACACGAAGTACTCGAGCCCCAGACAGGTCTTGCCGTCTTTGACGAGGTATGGAGACCATGAGCCGAAGTTCTGGATTCGGCCGACCTTGACGTCGGGGGAGTGGATGTAGATCCAGTTGTCGGGGAATCCATCCTCCTCCGGAACCACGAGGGCCACGGTGAGGAAATCGCGGAAGTGGAGTTCTTCCGCGGCCTGAATCACTTCGGCTGGTGCTGGGGGATCCATGGCCTTCACCAGCAGGGAGAAGGGCATGGACGAGATGACCTCGTCGGCTGGGTAGACCTGTTCGTTGCCACTGTCATCGACGGTGACAACCGAGGTCGCACCGGCGTCGATGCGATTGATCTTGGTGACCTGACGTTCGAACTCCACTTCGGAACCAGCTCGGATGAGTAGCTGCTCACAGGTTTCCCACATCATTCCGGGGCCGAACTTGGGGTACTCGAACTCCTCGATGAGGCTCGTGACCTGCTTTGAGCGGTCTTTGCGGCTGCCCAGGTATTGGGCACGGATCGGTTCCCATACGGCGTGGAACAGGGACATGCCCTTGATTCGCTGGGCCCCGAAGTCGGAGGAAAGCTTGGACGGTGATATTCCCCAGACCTTTTCGTTGTAGGTCTTGAAGAAGTGTTCGTACAGGCGCCGTCCGTAGTCGGCCACGACGTAACCCTCGAGGGTGCTCTGGTCCTTGGGTGGACGGATCTTTGCCCACAGGTAGGAAATGACGCAGCGGCTTGCTTCCACCGGCCCGAGGTTCCTCAGGGCATTCAACGGCTTGATCGGGTAGTCGTAGTACTTGCCCTGATAGTAGATGCGGCTCATCCGGGGACGCAGCAGGAACTCGCCCTGATTCAGGATCTCGTGCCAGAAGGTGTTGACCG
>JAHRAZ010000076.1 GCA_020027475.1 Microthrixaceae bacterium | reverse complement strand
TGAAAGCCATCGGTCGCTTCGCGACGATTTCGAGGTGTCGATTCCGGCGCTCGACCACCTCTGCGAGGAGATGCGTTCGATACGGGGCGTCCACGGTGCTCGCCTCACGGGTGCCGGATTCGGCGGTTGCATCGTGGCCCTCGCAGATGAGGGAGCCAAGGTCCCGGGAACCCGCATGGTCCCGTCGGGGCCGGCCAGCGCCCTGCAGTGATGGCCGTGGTCCCCGAAACAATTTTGGCCCGGAGCAAGTCGAGCGCGGAGTGGTCGAGACCGCAAGGTCCGCGTCAGTCCGCAGAATTGAGTAGCTTCGCCTTTTCGGACTCGAACTCATCGGTGCTGATATGACCCTGCTGGCGCAACTCCACCAGCTTGGCGATCTCATCGGCAGTTGAAAGGAGCGCATCCCCGCCACCAATCCGGTCGAACTTGCGATTCTCGTTGTCCTCCATCTCCTGGTACAGAACATTCTGCACGTGTACCGGATCGCGGACGTCTTCGAACATCTGGCGGCCCATCTCCCCCGCCGACTCGATCACCAGAGTTCCGGCGCCCACGATGCGATCCAGAATTCCCTGGCTGAAGAAGATCGTGTTGATGCGATCCAGCGGAATCTCGACGCCGCTCTTGGCGAAGACTCCGGAGCGGTAGATGCAGCGGTCCGTGGTGACCACGAACTCGGTGGAGAACCACTTGATCCAGGTGATCCCCACCCAGGTCAGACTCGACACGATGCCGACAACAACCGCCACTCTCAGAATGGCCGACAGAACACCGTCCGGGTCCATCCAGACCAACAGCGCCAAACCAATGGCGGTGGTGAACACCAGGGCGAGGACGGATTTGACGAGCATGATCCAGTGCGGATGAAGATCCAGCACGATCGCTTCGTCTCGATGCAGATTGCTCTCGTTGTAGCCCACAGCGCAACCGTAATGGCCACACCGCGGCAAAGCGGTGTCCCGGGACGCTGATAGGTTCGCCACGATGAGCGGCATGGACCCAATCCCCGGCGGCGATTCGCCATCCAGACTCCTGGCCGGACTCAACGAAGCCCAGCGGGAGGCGGTCACCTCTGAATCCGATCCTCTGCGGATCCTGGCCGGCGCCGGATCCGGAAAGACCCGCGTGCTGACTCAGCGGATCGCCTGGCGAGCGGCCACCGGGGCGGAGGATCCCAACAAGGTCCTGGCAGTGACGTTCACCCGCAAGGCTGCGGGCGAACTCAGGGATCGGCTGTGGAAACTCGGGCTGGGCGAGGGGGTTCGAGCTGGAACCTTCCACGCCATCGCCTCTGCACAACTTCGTCAACGCTGGGAAGAACGAGGGGTGCAACCTGCGGAGTTGCTGGAACGAAAGTTCACCTTCGTTTCGCGACTGATGAGGGCACGCAGTTCCACACTTCCCCTCGACGTGATCGCCGAGATCGAGTGGGCGTCCGCTCGGATGATCAGTCCCGAGGAGTACGAAAACGCAGCCGAACATGCCCGGCGAACTCCTCCCCTGGACTTGTCAAAGGTGGCGGCGACATATCGCCGATACCAAGAGGCAAAACTCGAAAAGCGGCTGGTGGACTTCGATGACATCCTCCGCTTGGCTGCACGTGATCTCGCGGCAGATCCCGTCTATGCGAGTGCACGACGCTGGCGATACCGCCATCTCTATGTGGACGAGTTCCAGGACGTGAACCCACTTCAACATCATCTCCTGAGTCTCTGGATGAGCACCGAGTCCAGTTTCTGCGCCGTTGGGGACCCCAATCAGGCGATCTACGCCTGGAACGGGGCCGACTCCGACTACCTCGTGAACTTCGAAAGGCATTTCGGGTCCTCTGCCACTGTTGAACTCACCAGGAACTACCGCTCCACACCCGAGATTCTGACTGCGGCAAATGCGGTGCTCGCCGGGTCCTCGGCCACACCTTTTCGTCTTTCGGCCGCCCGTCCATCCGGACCGGCTCCCGAGATTCGATTCCACAACGATGAAATCGCCGAAGCAAAGGCGATCGCTCGAGCCTGCAGGTTGAAACACCGACCCAACACCGCGTGGCGGGCCCAAGCAGTCCTGGTTCGTACCAACTCCCAATCGGCTGCGATTGCAGAGGCGCTCTCGGAGGCCGGAATCCCCCATCGCGTTCGCGGTTCGGTCTCGCTACTGCAGCAACCGGAGGTCAAGGACGCACTCCGGACCCTGTACAGGAGTCCCGACGTGTCATCCTTCATCAAAGACACCGAAGCAGTGATTCTGGATCCCACCCCTGATCTCACCGAGGATCGTCTGGCCAACCTCGCAGAGCTGATCAGAGTGGCCAACGAGTTCCTCACGATGGAGCCAGAAGGGTCACCCGAAAACTTCTCCCGCTGGCTCACCGCCGCTCTACGCGCCGACGACGGCATCAATGGCGACGCGGTGGAAGTCACAACTTTTCACGCAGCCAAGGGTCTGGAGTGGTCGATTGTCCACGTTGCGGGACTCGAGAACGGTCTGGTTCCGATTCATCACGCCAAAGACGACCCAGACGCCATCGAGGAGGAACGTCGACTCCTCTACGTGGCGCTCACCCGCGCCCGGGATGAGTTGAGTTGCACGTGGGCGCAGAAACGCACTTTCGGCACCCGGGCACTGAAACGCTCCCCATCACCGTGGCTCTCCGCGATTCGAGACGTTGCAGAATCAGCCGAAGCACCATCAGGTCGATCCCGCCGGTCGACCAGGACGGCTGCCGCCAAATCTGATGGATCGGAGCTGTTTCAATCGCTGCGGGCCTGGCGCTTGAAACGGGCTCGAGCCGCCGACGTGCCGGCCTTCGTGATCCTCAACGACGCCACGCTCCACGCACTTGTCGAAACCAAGCCCCGCAAACAGGTTGATCTTCTGGGCGTGGCCGGGATCGGGCCGGTCAAGGCGGATCGATTCGGTGCGGAGATACTCGACATAATCGAAGAAGCTGGGTGATCACGTATCACGCTGCTCCAGCAAGTGGGCAAATCCTCCTTCTCGGAAGGCCACGAACAAGGCCTGAGCGGTGACACAGATCCGATCCCCGTGGCGGAGTTCCGCGCTCGCCCATATCTTGCGGCCGTCTCGGGACTTCAACCAGCCGCGCATCTCCAACCGCTCACCCATCGGAGTCGGACTCTTGTAATCGACATCGAGGTGCGCCGTCATGCCCTGGGTTCCCGACAACGACTGAGTGGCGCCAAGCAGCTCGTCGAAGATGGCCGCCACATATCCACCATGGACAAATCCGGGAGGCCCTTCGTAGGCCGGGCCGAACGTGACGTGACCCAGTATCTGATCTGCGTTGTCGGGATCGTGTCGCATCGATAGCGGCGGAGACAGAGGGTTCGCCAGTCCGATGAGCGGACTGTGATCGAAGAAGGCGAGTCGCTCCGGATCAATTGCCATGGCGGCCCCGGCGTTGGCTGCCTCGGCGAATCCTTCATATGCCGCACCCGCCGGAAACTCTGAGAACTGCCTGGCCAGCGCCTCCAGTTCATCGGCGGCCTCAGTGATCTGTTCAACCTCGGCCGATGTCCTGACGAGGTGAGTGATGATTTCGCGGATGGCCGCTGCCAGTCTGCGGGACTCGACTCGTCCGGGTGTGAGTTCCAATCGCTCGAAGCCGTCGATTCGAGTACTGCGCGGAGCACCTGAATCTGTTTCCTCCCGGCTGGGACTGTCGAACTGATTCGAGTTGTTGCTCACTTGTTCTCCCCAGTCGAGCCGACTTCGTACACAGCCATTACCGGCGCGTGGTCCGAAGGTTTCTGACCTTTCCTGGCATTGCGGTCGATCAGATCGGCAGTGCATGTCGAAGCCAGCGAAGCTGACGAGAGCAGGTAATCGATCCGCATGCCGCGACGCTTGTGGAAGTCGCCGTTGCGATAATCCCAATAGCTGTAGATTCCGGGCTCTGCATATCGGTCGCGGAGGGTATCCACCAGACCCCAATCCTTGACGTGATCGAGAGCATCGCGCTCCGGCTTGCTCACATGCGTCATCTCTTCGAAGTGAGAGGCGCTCCAGACATCGTCGTCAGAGGGTGCAACATTCCAGTCTCCAAGGACAACCAACTGCTCGGCGGGTGAATGGAAGCTGTCGAGATGCCTGCGAAGCCGACGCAACCAATCCAGTTTGTAGCGGTAATGATCGTGTCCGAGTTCACGGCCGTTGGGTACGTACACGGAGGCAACCCGGATCCCTCCACATGTGGCCCACACGATCCTGGCGTCAGGGTCGGGCTCGCCGCCGTCGTCGAATCCCCTGACCTCGTCCTGCAGACCCACCTTGGACAAAATCGCCACACCATTCCAGCGACCCTCCCCGTGGTGAACGGACTCATAACCGAGGGCGGTGAACGCCATCGCCGGAAACCTCTCATCGGAGAGTTTCGTTTCCTGCATGCACAGCACGTCCGGCGACACTGCCTCCAGCCATTCGGTGACTCTCGGCATCCGGGCATTGAGTGAGTTGACGTTCCACGTGGCTACCAGCACCTTCAGGAATCTAGCCCCCGCTCGCCTTGAGGCCCGGCCCACAAGTCCTTGAGATCCAACCCGTCAACCTTTGATAGAGCCGACCATACCGAGTCGGTAGGATCCACTTCGTGACCGACACCTCGCCCCCCAAGCCGGACGCACGCCGCTCCCAACAGGAAGTCGGCCAGAACCAGTGGCTGGTTGACGAGGTCTACGAGCGCTATCTGGCGGATCCCGCCTCGGTAAGCGTGAGCTGGCAGGAATTCTTCGATGGGTACCAACCACCCGGTCGCCATGGTGCCCGTTCCACCCAGGCAACCCCGAAGGCCGACGCACCATCGGCAGAGCCATTTGCGAAGTCCACGAAGTCAGTCGACTCCAAGGACGAGGCCGGCGAACCAATCCGGGGTGTCGGCGCTCGAATCGTGGCGAACATGGAAGCCAGCCTCGAAGTGCCCACGGCAACTTCCTACCGCGAGGTGCCGGCAAAATTGCTGGAGATCAACCGCAAGGTCATCAACGGGTATCTGGGACGCACCCGTGGCGGAAAGATCAGCTTCACCCACTTGATCGGCTACGCACTGGTCACGGCACTCAGCGAGAGCATGCCCTCCCTCAACAATTCCTATGTTGAGGGAGCCGATGGCAAACCACGCATCATCCGCAACAGCCGTGTCGGACTGGGCCTCGCGATCGACATGGAGAAGCCAGATGGCTCGAGGGCGTTGCTGGTTCCGGTGATCAGGGACGCAGACACACTCGACTTCGCAGAATTTGTAGCTGCCTACGACGAGATGATTCGCAAGACCCAACGCAACAAGCTCGGGATCGACGACTTCGCGGGCGCCACGGTGACGCTCACCAACCCCGGAACAATCGGCACTGAACGATCGGTTCCGCGCCTCATGCCGGGGCAGGGAGTGATCATCGGAGTGGGCAGCCTCGGTTACCCAACCGCATTTGCCGGAGCGGATCCCCACACCATCGCCGACCTCGGCGTGTCCAAGGTGATGACGATTTCATCCACCTACGACCACCGCATCATCCAAGGCGCCGAGTCAGGGCTACTCCTCAAGCAAATCCATGACCTGCTGCTCGGCGAAGACGGGTTCTACGACGAGGTCTTCAGCTCTTTGGGTGTGCCCTACGAAGCAGTCATGTGGCGACGCGATGTGCACGGCGGCGACAAGGAGGACAAGCAGGTCGCCAAACAGATGCAGGTCTCCACGCTGATCAACATGCACCGAGTGCGTGGCCACCTGATCGCCGACCTGGATCCGCTGGCGGCCCAGCCACCCGAAATGCACCCGGAGCTGGATCCCGCAAGCTACGGCCTGACGATCTGGGACCTGGATCGCGAGTTCCTCACCGGTGGCGAAGTGGGCATCTACGCGCCCGTTGGAGGTGTGCCCCGTCAGCCACTCGGAGATCTGTTGCATGTGCTCCGCGATGCCTACTGCCGCACGGTGGGAATCGAATACATGCACATTCAGGAGCCGGAGGAGAAACGGTGGATCCAGGAACACGTCGAGGGCACACCAATACGACTGACCAACGAGGACCAACGCCACATCCTGTCGATGCTCAACGGGGCCGAGGCGCTCGAGAAGTTCCTCGGCACCAAGTATCTGGGCCAGAAACGATTCGGACTCGAAGGTGCCGAGTCGCTCGTACCGATGCTCGACGCGCTACTCGAAGAAGCCGCCGACGACCATCTGGACTCAGCCGTGGTGGGCATGCCACACCGCGGTCGACTCAACGTGCTCGTAAACATAATCGGCAAGACGTACAACCAACTATTCGAAGAGTTCGAAGGACACGTGGATCCGGACTCCATTCAGGGCTCCGGCGACGTCAAGTATCACCTCGGCCAGGATGGCACATTCACTTCGCGCTCCGGCGCTGAACTGCCAGTTGAACTCGCAGCCAACCCTTCACACCTCGAAGCGGTCGGCCCGGTGGTGGAGGGAATCACCAGAGCTCGCATGGACCTGACTCCCACCGATCCGGAACGGAGATTTCCGGTGCTGCCCGTACTCATGCACGGTGACGCGGCGTTTGCGGGCCAGGGAGTGGTCGCGGAAACCCTCGCCATGTCCGGCATCAAGGGATATCGCGTGGGTGGCACGATCCACTTGATCGTGAACAACCAGTTGGGCTTCACGACTCCGCCGGAGTCGGCACGTTCGTCGGAATACTGCACAGACATAGCGAAGGGAGTCCAGGCACCCATTTTCCATGTGAATGGTGATGATCCGGAGGCGGGCGTCCGAGTTGCCCGCCTCGCCTATGCATACCGCCAGCGGTTCCACAAGGACGTGGTCATCGACATGGTTTGCTATCGCCGCCAAGGACACAACGAGGGTGACGATCCCAGTTACACCCAGCCGATCATGTATCGCACCATCGAAGCGAAGCGCCGCGTTCGCCAAACCTACGTGGAGAATCTCGTGCGCCGGGGCGACATCAACCTTTCCGAAGCAGAGACTGCGCTCACGGACTTCCGCGAGCAGTTGCAGACCGCTCTGGATGAGACCCGCGAAGCCGCACCCGAAGAAACCTTCATCGCTGCTCCGCATCCTCCCAACGTGGGCGTGCTGCCGCACATCGACACGGGCGTCCCTCGCCCGGCTCTGGATCGCGTCTTCGAAGTCATTGAAGGAGTCCCTGAAGACTTCACGATCCATCCCAAACTCGAGAGGCAGTTCAAGACCAGAAAGGCGATGTACGACAGCGGCGAAATCGACTGGTCACTGGCAGAAAACCTGGCCTTGGGATCTCTGCTCTCCGAAGGCACATCCGTTCGAGTGGCTGGCCAGGACACCCGGCGAGGCACTTTTTCTCACCGTCACTCGACGCTGTTCGACTACGTCAACGGCAAAGAGTTCACTCCCCTCGACGGATTCACAAACAAGGACACTCACCTGTGGATCTACGACTCCCTGCTGTCGGAGTATGCCGGTTTGGGTTTCGAGTATGGCTACTCGGTGGAGAATCAGGACGCACTGGTGATCTGGGAAGCACAGTTCAGCGACTTCGCCAACGGCGCCCAGATCGTGATCGACCAGTTCATCGTGGCTGCGGAGGACAAGTGGAACCAGACTTCCGGCCTTGTCATGTTGTTGCCCCACGGTTTCGAAGGACAAGGACCGGAACACTCGTCCGCGCGCCTGGAGCGATTCCTCACGCTCAGCGCCGAGGACAACATTCAGGTCTGCCAACCGACTACCCCGGCGCAATACTTCCATTTGCTGCGCCGGCAGGTCAGGCGCAGCGTTCGCAAACCTCTGATCATTGCCACTCCCAAATCCGGGCTGCGCGACAAACGATGGAAGTCCGGTATCGACGACCTCGAGACCGGGTCATTCGAAGAGGTGCTGCCCGATCGTTCCGGATTGGACGCCGAAGCGGTCACCCGGGTGGTTCTCGCCAGTGGGAAGATCGCCGTGGAGGCGATCACCAAACGCGACGCCTTGGGGATGAACATCCCGGTGATCCGGGTGGAACAGCTCTACCCATGGCCGGTTGACGCTCTCCGAGTCGAGCTGGGGAAGTACGCGAATCTTGCGGAGGTGATCTGGCTGCAGGAAGAGCCGAAGAACATGGGAGCGTGGAACTCCTCCAAGGGATACCTCTACGACGACTTCGGAGACGATCTCGTGATCCGCCGGATCGGTCGCCCCGACGAGGGTTCCCCTGCAACGGGCAGCCATGCGATCCACGTGCAGGAACAGGAAATGATTCTGGACGCCGCGTTCGCTCCGTTGGGAAACTGATTCGGCGACAACAACTCTCGACACACGCCAGTTCCGACCATGGCGACCAGCCCGGCGGTCAATCACCCAGCGGTACCCCGGTGATCTCCTGCAACTCGGCCAGGGCGACTGAGGGATCCTCCACCTTTATCGTGTGCATACCCATTTCCCGCGCCGGTTTGAGATTCACACCCAGATCATCCAGGAACACCGACTGCCTCGGGTCCACACCGAGTTCCGTGATCGCGATTTCGTAGAAACGTCTCTCGGGTTTGCGCACTCCGACCACGGAGGACTCGATGACCACATCGAACAATCCGAGGAGATCCCCGAAGCTTCCACCACTGGACCAGTCGGGGTTGCCCGACACGAAGTTGTTGGTGAGCAGGGCAACCTTGTGAGATTCCTTCAGAGCCTCGATGGCATTCACCATCGCCGGCCGAAGCTCACCATGCAGACAACCAAGCACCTCTGCACCCGACAATTTGTAGCCGGCCAGTGCCGCCTCAGCCTCGAACAACTCCGCGAACTCCGCCAACCCGACGTCGGATCGTTCCAGCTGCGCCCAGGCATTCGTATCCGGATTCGTGGCATTTATGGAGCGGATAACGCCGTGCGGCAAACCCCTGCGCACCTCCAGATCATTGAAGGCATCAAAGGGGCTACTGAGGATCACTCCACCGAAATCGAACAGGACCGCGTTGGTTTCCACAAGAGAATCGTAAGGGAGTCCGCCATCCAGCATCCCGCAGGTGATTCACTTGAGACCGAGATGGGCACCTCCCACCTAGTCGTAGACGGATCAAACATTGCCACCGAAGGGCGGTCCAGCCCGTCGCTCGCGCAACTGAACGAGTCGGTCACGCAGTTTCTTGGCGAGGAACACTTCGACAATGTGGTCGTGGTGGTGGATGCCAGCTTCCCCAATCGAATTGCAGACTCGGAGAAGGAAGAATACGAAGAGGCAATCGTGGCGGGTGAGATCCTCACTCCCCCGGCCGGAACAATCGGGCGCGGTGATGCATTTGTGTTGACCATCGCCGAACGCTCCGGTGCCACGGTGCTGTCCAATGATTCGTTCCAGGAGTTCCACGGCGATCACCCATGGTTGTTCGAAGAGGGGCGTCTGATCGGCGGCAAACCCGTGCCCGGAATCGGTTGGGTGTTCACCGGCCGCATGCCAGTGAGGGGACCCAAGAGCAAACGGTCGGTTCGTGCAGCGAACAGCTCTGAAGGTCGGGGGAAGACGGGCACCGCCAAGAAGACGACGAAGACGAGCACCGCAAGGAAGAAATCGTCCACGAGTGGAGGCGCCAGGAAGTCGCCCGCAAAGTCACCGGCCCGGAGCGGGGATGCCAAGGGGACTTCCTCCGGCAAGGGGCGACAAGGGCAGAAAACGCAGGACCGCAAGGTAACGAGTCAGCACAAGGGACCTGAGCCGACCAACAGTCCAGAGATCTTCCTGTCATTCATCACGAATCACCAACCGGGCGCAACGATCGACGGCGAGGTAGTGGAGTTCGCTTCACACGGTGCCTATGTAATGGCCGACCGCACCCGCTGCTACGTACCATTGAAACTTCTCGGCTCACCACCTCCACGCAGCGCCAAAGACGTGCTCGCCATGGGCGAGGTGCGCCAATTTGTTGTGCAGGAATATGACCAACCTCGACGAGGTGTTGTTCTCCTGCCGACCGGGGTCGGACCATCCGATACCCATACCCGGCAATCCGTGCCTTCTGACCAATCGGTCGGCAGCTCGGGTGTCGGATCCGACAACCACCCCGCCGAGGAGGCACCAGTGGCTACCAAGAAGAAGGCTCCAGCGAAGAAGGCACCAGCCAAGAAGAAGGCAACCGCCAAAAAGGCAACAACCAAGAAAGCCCCCGCAAAGAAGGCACCAGCCAAGAAGAAGGCAACCGCCAAGAAAGCAACAACCAAGAAGAAGAGCTGGGCCAGCAGGGAAGCTGCCAAAGTCGAAGCCGACGTGAAGAGGGGCGAGGCCAAGGTGAAGAGGGCCTTCTCGAGGAAGAAGAAGTAGAAGAAGAAGTGAGGCCTCGGGCCCGGAGCATCGGTCTCCGGGCCCAGAGCCTCAGCATCTACGGGGTCTCGGGCATCAGGGGGATCCAGAGCGCGATTGTGCACCAAGTACGCTCGGGCGGATGAGCGCACAGTTCATCTTCACGATGCGCAAGGTTTCCAAGTTCATCCCTCCCGACCGCGAAGTCCTCAAGGACATCACACTCGCGTTCTACCCGGGAGCCAAGATCGGGGTCATCGGCCCCAATGGCTCGGGCAAATCCACTCTGTTGCGGATCATGGCCGGAGTCGACGACGAGATCACCGGCGAAGCCCAGCTCACACAGGGGTTCACCGCCGGTCTTCTTGAGCAGGAACCCCATCTGGATCCTGACAAGGACGTCATCGGCAACGTGATGGATGGTGTTTTTGAGGTCGCCGAACTGCTCACGGACTACGACAAGCTGATGGCCCGCTGGAGCGATCCGGACGCCGACTACGAGAAGCTCGGCGCCCAGCAAGCCGAACTCGAATCAAGGATCGAAACCGTCGGGGCCTGGGACCTCAAACGAACCGTGGAAATCGCCATGGACGCGTTGCGACTCCCGCCTGCTGACGCCGAGGTCTCAACGCTCTCCGGTGGAGAACGCCGCCGCGTGGCTCTGTGTCGACTGCTGCTCTCCAAACCCGATCTGCTGCTGCTCGACGAGCCCACAAATCACCTCGATGCCGAATCTGTGGCATGGCTCGAACGTTTCCTGTCGGAATATCAGGGCACGGTGGTGGCGATCACTCATGATCGGTACTTCCTCGACAACGTCGCCAAGTGGATCCTCGAGCTCGAAAATGGCAAGGGGGTTCCGTTTGAGGGCAACTACTCGAGTTGGCTCGACCAGAAGCAGCAGAGGCTCGCCCAACAGGAGAAGCGCAACGTCGGACGCCAACGGACTCTCCAACGCGAGTTGGATTGGGTACGGATGGCTCCCAAGGCCCGCCATGCCAAATCGAAGGCCCGACTGTCGGCGTACGAGCAGTTGCGCTCGGAAGCCGAAGCAGACAGAGGCGCCGAAGAGCGACTCCAGATCTCGATTCCGCCAGGCCCTCGACTGGGTGATCAGGTCATCGAGGTCGATGAACTCCGCAAGGGTTTCGGCGACAAACTGCTGATCGACAATCTCACCTTCAGTCTGCCCAAGGCCGGAATCGTCGGAGTGATCGGGCCCAACGGTGCCGGCAAGTCCACGTTGTTCAACATGGTGGTGGCAACTTCGGAAGCTTCCGAAGACCCAACGTTGTTGCCCGACGATGGTTCACTCATTGTCGGCTCCACGGTTGATCTGGCCTATGTCGATCAGAGCCGGGATTCCCTGGATGGCTCCTTGACGGTCTACGAGGAGATCACAGGCGGCGAGGAGCTCCTCGAGGTGGGAGGTCGAGAGGTCAACGGGCGTGCGTATTGTGCCGGCTTCAACTTCAAGGGTTCCGATCAGCAAAAGAAGGTCGGCAATCTCTCGGGCGGCGAACGCAACCGGGTGCATCTCGCCAAGGTGCTCAAGAGCGGCGGCAACGTTCTTCTTCTGGATGAGCCCACCAATGACCTCGACGTAGACACCCTGCGGGCCCTGGAAGGGGCGCTCGAGGAGTTCCCGGGTTGCGCGGTGGTGATCAGCCACGACCGTTGGTTCCTCGACCGAGTCGCCACCCACATACTGGCTTTCGAGGGGAACTCCGAAGTTCGTTGGTTTGAAGGGAACTTCTCGGAATACGAGGATTTCAGACGCAAGGAACTTGGCGCCGAGGCAAACCAACCGCACCGCATCAAATACAAGCCACTCCAGCGATGACCTCGGCCCGGAGATGAAGATTTCCACCATTCGCGCCATGTCGATCACCGTTTTCGTGCTCGGAATTGCAGGCATGATCGTCGGTTCGATCGCCGACAACAATGGCACGGCGATCGCATTCGGCATTGCAACAGCGCTCGCTGCGGTATGCCTGGTCGTGGCTACGGCCTCCCAGAACCCACCGCGGCTCACCTTCGACGAGTCCACGGCCCAGAATCTGGAGTCGACCATCCGGGACCTTGTGTCTGAAGGTGCCGATGAGAAGGAACTACGCGATCTCGTCAAACAGTCCGTGGAACTCGGCCGGGGTGCAGTGGAGTCGCGGTAGGGAACTCGCCACGGGAAACGCTGTAGCGTTTCCCGGAACGCCCGATACGCTGTTGTGCAGGCAGCCACCGGATTCATTCCAATCCTGCGAATACTGAGCACCGCGAGTCGCTGCCAGCTGGAGGACCATGGCCTCAACAGGTACCTCGTCCAGGAATGCCCTGAAGAGTCGCGCTGTCCTGCGAGATGTGGAACCGGGGAGTTCTGTGGAATGTGTTCAATGTGGGGAACGGGTGAAGTTCCAGGCAAAGGTTCGCCACAAGCAGGTGATCTGCAATGTCTATGTGGGCGGGCACTGGGACCGGGTGGAGCACTACCACGACGACTGCTACGAGCAGGCCGGGGAGCCTCACGGCGAAGTTGATGTCACGCCCGTGGCAAAGACTCGTCGACATAAGCCAACCGAGCAGAAGTAGCCAACCCGGACAGGGTGTTCAGGATGCGAGCGGGGATTCAGATGGCAGCAACAACAACTGCTGCCATCTCCCGCGCCGAGCCGTCGCCCGGAACCAGGGTGACCTCCGCTGCCGTGGGAACTTCGTAGGGATCATCGATTCCGGTCATCGAGGTGATCTCACCGGCGCGGGCCTTCGCGTAGAGCCCTTTGGGATCGCGCTCTTCACACAACTCCAGCGGAGTGTCCACAAAGACCTCGACGAAGCGCAACCCGGCTCCCTCCACGCGGTCACGCGCCGCGGCACGCGCCGATCGGTACGGGGAGATGAGTGGTACGACAGCCGCCAACCCGGCGTCGGCAAAAAGGGTGGATACTTCGCAAACCCGCCTGATGTTCTCCCTGCGGTCAGCTTCGCTGAAACCCAGGTCGGCGTTGAGGCCGTGACGCAGGTTGTCCCCGTCGAGGAGGTAGGCGGCCTGTCCGGAGGCGATCAGCAAGCGTTCCAACTCCACGGCCACAGTGGATTTGCCGGATCCCGAAAGCCCGGTCAGCCAGATGACCAGCCCTGCGCCACCAGTAAGTTCGGAGCGGGCCTCGCGGTGGACTTCACCGGGATGCCAGACGACATTTGATGACCGGGAGTGCCCGGCCCGAGTGCCCTCGGTCACGGTGGTGTTCCTGTCACTGTGGTGTGCCGATGATCATTCCGGCACCGAGCGTGTTGTTCGTGGCCTCGTCAATGAGTATGAATGAGCCGGTTTCACGGTTCCTTCGATATTCGTCGAAAAAGAGCGGCTGGGTCGTGCGCAAGGTCACCCGCCCGATCTCGTTCAACGAGAGCGAGTGTGCTGCTGAATCACGGTGCAAGGTGTTCACGTCCAGGCGGTACTGGATGTCCTTCACGAGTGCACGAGCCGATCGAGTGGTGTGTTTGATCCCAACCTTGTTGCCGGGCACCAGTGATGTCCCTTCTGACAACCAGCAGACCATCGCTTCAATGTCCTGGGATGACGCCGGCTGGTTGTGGGGACGACAGATCATGTCGCCGCGGCTGATGTCGATCTCATCGGTAAGGGTCACAGTGACCGACATCGGAGCGAACGCCTCGGAAACGGGGCCTTCAGGAGTGTCAATCCGGGCGATCTTGGAGGTGAAGCCCGATGGAAGGACCACGACGTCATCACCCGGCTTCAGAACTCCGCCGGCGATGCTGCCCGCGTATCCGCGGTAGTCGTGGAATTCCTCACTGTGCGGACGAATCACGTACTGAACCGGCAGCCGTGCGTCGATCAGGTTGCGGTCCGACGCGATGTGAACGGTCTCCAGGTGATGCAATAGCGACGCTCCGGCGTACCACGGAGTCTTCTCTGAGCGCTCCACCACATTGTCACCCTTGAGTGCCGAGATCGGGATGAAGGTCAGATCCGTGATCTCGAGCTTGCTCGCGAAGTGGCCGAACTCCTCCACGATTTGGTCGAAACGTTCCTCGCTGTAGTCCACAAGGTCCATCTTGTTCACCGCCACCACCAGGTGGGGGATGCGCAGCAGCGAAGCGATGAACGAGTGACGGCGGGACTGCTCCAACACACCCTTTCGGGCATCAATCAGAATGATCGCCAGGTCAGCGGTGGACGCGCCGGTGACCATGTTGCGGGTGTATTGAACGTGGCCAGGGGTGTCGGCGATGATGAATTTGCGCTTGGGCGTGGCGAAATAGCGATAGGCCACGTCGATGGTGATGCCCTGTTCTCGCTCGGCGCGAAGGCCATCGGTGAGCAGTGCGAGGTTGGGTTCGTCAAGACCCATCCGGTCGCTGACATCCGCCACTGCGTCCAGTTGGTCTTCGAAGATCGACTTCGAATCAAAAAGCAGGCGCCCAATGAGGGTCGACTTGCCGTCGTCCACTGAACCGGCGGTTGCGAATCGCATCATTTCCATCAGAAGTAACCCTCCCGCTTGCGATCCTCCATTGCCGCTTCGGATGCACGGTCATCCGCGCGGGTGGCACCACGCTCGGTGATTCTCGTTGCAGACACTTCGTCGATTATCGCCGACACCGTGCTGGCGCCCGATTCGACTGCACCTGTGCAGGTGGCATCACCAACGGTGCGGAATCGAACCTGACGAGTCTCAACCAGCTCATGGTCCGCCACCGCGATGAAATCAGTGACGGCCAACCACATTCCGTCGCGGGCGATCACCTCGCGCTCGTGTGCGTAGTAGATCGATGGGACGTCGATGTCCTCGACTCCGATGTACTGCCAGATATCGAGCTCGGTCCAGTTGCTCAGCGGAAAGATGCGGATGTGTTCACCGCGGTGATGGCGCCCGTTGTAGAGATTCCAGAGTTCAGGTCGCTGGTTCTTGGGATCCCACTGGCCGAAGTCGTCGCGGAACGAGTAGAAGCGTTCCTTGGCTCTCGCACGCTCCTCGTCGCGGCGCGCACCGCCGAAGGCTGCGTCGAATCCGTGTTCTCCAAGGGCATCGAGCAGCGTGGTGGTCTGGAGCTGGTTCCGGCTGGCGCCCGGACCGGTCTGTTCGACCACGCGACCGGAGTCGATCGATTCCTGCACCGATGCCACGACCAACTTGAGACCGAGTTCTGATACTCGACGGTCTCGATACTCATAGACCTCGGCAAAGTTGTGTCCCGTGTCAATATGCATCAACGGGAACGGCATTCGGGCCGGCCAGAAAGCCTTCGTGGCCAGATGCAGCATCACGATCGAGTCCTTGCCACCGCTGAACAACAGAACTGGACGCTCGAATTCTGCAGCGACCTCGCGGAATACGTGGATCGACTCCGCTTCCAGGGTCTTCAGGTGGGATAGCTCGTAGTTCATCTCGCCACCGAGTGTGGTTCAGAGGGCGCGAATAACCAAAGCGAGACTCACCCGGGATGGCCCCGAATGCCCGGCCGGCAGGGCAACACCACCCGCCGAAATCCGACCAATCCATCGGGGATCTGGGCCACGATATGAGCAGATTTGCCCCAAGGTAGGCTCTGGGGGTGCAGAATCCGGTGCAACCAACCTCGGCCGACCACAACCTCGCGGCCGACTTGGCGACGCGGGCGGGAGCCCTGCTCCTGTCGACACGCGATCAGCTCACAGCCGAGGGGGCTGATCAGAATACGATCAAGGACTCCGGAGATCGCCAGTCGCACGTCTGGCTGGTGGAGCAACTCGCGCAGGCTCGCCCGGATGACGCTGTGCTTTCCGAGGAAGCAACTGCCGACGAGGTCCAGAACTCGAAGCGTCTGTCCACCAGCAGGGTGTGGATCGTGGATCCGCTCGATGGAACACGGGAATACGGCGAAGGGCGAAGTGACTGGGCAGTCCACGTAGCGCTGGCAATCGATGGCGAGCCCGTGTGTGGAGCAGTCGCCCTTCCATCGCTGGGCCGAACATACAGCACTGCAGAGCCGCCCCCCATTGTCCCCGCGCCCGAGACTCCGAGAGTGATCGTCAGCCGGTCACGCCCTCCGGCAGAAGCGCTCGCTGTTGCCCGGGCACTCGATGCAGAATTGGTTGAAATGGGTTCTGCAGGGGCGAAGGCCATGGCAATCATCCGAGGTGAAGCCGACATCTATCCCCACTCCGGTGGACAATACGAGTGGGACTCGGCAGCCCCCGTGGCCGTTGCCCTCGCGGCCGGCCTGCACTGCTCGCGCCTCGATGGCAGCGAGTTGGCGTACAACCGGGAGAGTCCATATCTACCGGACCTGATCATCAGCCGCCCGGAACACGCCGAAGCGGCGATCGCTGCCGCAGCCGGCCACGGAACTGCATGAACGAACAGGCTCTCAGCGACCACGAGGTCTACTCCTTCAGCCAAGAGGGGCCCTGGCAGGTCCGCGCGGACGAACTCGAGTGGATGGCCGGCATAGACGTAATCCGGCTGAACACCAACCGCGCGGTACCCCTGCTGACCGAGCAGCGTCGGCTACCAGACTTTGGACGACTGCTGGTTGTCAGCTTCCAGGTCGCCTGGGCCCTGCTCGGCTGGTTGATCCGGGAGCGACCGAAAGGCGCAAGCGCCTCCCGCGCCGGTCTTGCCAGGCGACTGCGAATCGGAGCGGAGCGGCTGGGACCCACCTACATCAAACTCGCACAGATCATCTCCAGTGGAGAAGGGCTCTTCCCTCCCGAGCTGGTGTCCGAGTTCGCAGGATGCCGCGACCAGGTCAGAGCTGAGACGTTCGCCTCGGTTCGCGAAGTGGTCGAATCAGATCTGGGCGCCCCGCTGTCGGAAATCTTCGCCGAGTTCGATCCCGAACCGATTGCCGCCGCATCGATCGCACAGGTTCACGCCGCGAGGCTGATCTCGGGCGAGGAGGTGGTGGTGAAGGTTCAGCGTCCGTCAATTCGCACGCTGGTCCACAAGGACATCAAGGTCATGTCGTGGCTTGCGCCCTTCCTGATCGGTCGCATTCCGATCGCGGCGTTGGCCAATCCGCCGGCACTGGTCGAGTTGTTCACCGAAACCATCACCGAAGAGCTCGACTTTCGCCTCGAGGCCGAGAACATGCTCGATGTGGCCCGTGCCTTTTCCGAACTGGGAACGCAGGGCTATGTGGTCCCTCGGCCCCATCCGGAGTTGGTCACGCGGCGCGTGCTGGTGATGCAGCGACTGCACGGGTATGCCTTCGAGGACCTCGAAGGCCTGCAAAAGGCCGGCATAGACACCCACGAGGTGATTCGCACTGCCATGAAGGGATTCACCGAAGGTTGCATGGTGCAGGGCATATTCCACGGAGATCTGCACGCGGGCAACTTGTTCGTGACTCCCGACGGCCACGTTGCGCTTCTGGACTTCGGAATCACCGCCCGCATGACGCCGTTGGAACGCAGCGGTTTCCTGCGGATGATGCTCTCCGGGGCAGCTGGTGACATTCCCGGGCAGATCATGGCTTTCCGTGACCTGGGCGCACTGCCGGCTGACACCGACATCGGTGAGGTGATAACCGAACTGGGTCTGGACAATGCCCCCGTTGACCCGACAAGTCTCACTCAGGAGGAACTACTGGGTGAGATCCAGAGAATCATCAAAGCTCTTCTGGCCATGGGTGCAAAGCTGCCCAAGATCCTGATGTTGTACGTCAAGAACCTGATATTTCTCGACGGGGCAATAGCTCGACTGGCACCCGACTTGGATCTCGTCGGTGAAGTGGCAGAACTGTCGACCCACATGGCTACCACCCACGGGGCCATGATCGCCAGGGATCTCGGACTCGACATCTCTGGATTCTCCGCTGACCCCTCGGCGATCAAGGCCGGCTTCGGAGCTGTGGACCACTCAGGTAACAGCCTCACCTACCGTGATCTCAAGAAACGTCGTGAATTGATCCGCAAACGCCTCGGAAACTGACTCTGATCGCTTGTGTACCCAGGACCAGAATCCAAGACCATGTCCCGAATTGTTGAATTGAGAAGCACATGAAAACTCGTACACGCGGCCGCCGGATCGCCGCCGGGTTCCTGGCTGCGCTCGCAGTCGCCTTCGTCGCCGCTGTGGTGTTTCTCAACCCATTTTCGTTCTCGGAGCAGAACAGCGACGATGAAGTAAGCGACATTCAGGGCTTCGACGTGGCCATGAACCTCGATTCCGACGGCACCCTGACGACCCGGGAGAACATCGCGGTCAACTTCCCCATCGAGAGGCGGGGAATCTTCCGCATCTTCGACACCGAGGATCCTCAGCAGTCCAGCATCACCCACCCTGTCAACGACCTCCAGGTGCAGCGCGACGGCCAAGGTGAACCTTGGACCTGGATCGATTCCGCATCGGGAACCGAGACTGCCCGAATCGGAGTAGTTGATCGATATCTGCCGGTGGGCGTCTACGACTACCAACTCAATTACTCCACCACCGACGTGGTGAACCCGGATCCCCAGGATGACTCGCAGAGCTTGTGGTGGTGGGACGTCGTGGGAAGTGGCTGGAGCATGCCCATCGCCGAAGCCCGCGTGGTGGCGGAGCTACCAGCGGAGCCCATCCTCGTGGAATGCGTTCGCGGGATTTCAGACCCGTGCGATGTTGAACTCACCGGCACCACCGTGACCATCAATGAGTCGAATCTCGAGCCGTTCGAAGCGGTGACCGTGAGGGTGACCTTCGACGCATCCGATGTTCCACCCAATGAGATTCCGACCGACCTCACCTGGTTGTGGTCGATCCTCGCCGGCATCGCCGGCGCCGGACTCGCCTGGCTGGGCGTCCGCTCCACCAAGGAAGTCGAACCCGGCTTCCCGGTTCTCTTCGAACCACCAGCAGTGAAACCGGCCGTGGGCGCCAAGGTTCTCGACGAGAAGTCCTCACCTGAGGCACTCCAGGCCACGTTGTTCGATCTCGGGGCCAGAGGCATCGTCACGATCGAGCCCGGCGACGAAGCGTGGTCGGTGCATCGCATTGCTCCCGGGGAACAGCTCGATCACTGGGAAGACAGTTTTCTCGACCGTCTCGGCCTCTCGAGCGTGGGCCAGACCTTCGTGGTTGAGAAGTCGGTCGCCGCCGGGAAGATGATCGCCTCGGCCGAAAAGGCCGTGGACGCCGGAGTCAACGCCGATGTCCGACCATTTCTGAAGCACTCGGCCAGTGGCATGATCTTGTTCGCCGCAACCTGGATTTCCCTGGTCGGATTGGTGATCCTGGCCGGTTTGTACCTTTTCGGTGATGTCGACGTGCCGATTCCCCTCGTTGTCGGCCTCGGCGCGTTCTCGGTGGTGGGAGCCGTGGTTGCCACCGACATCGGACGAACAACCAAACGGACACCAGCGGGCCGCGAGATCTGGTCCAGAACGGGTGGCTTCGCCAGATTCCTCGGCACCGACTCTTCAGAATCGCGCTTTGACGCTGCCGCCCGGCTGGATTGGTTCCCCACATACCTGCCCTGGGCCGTTGCCCTGGGGATCTCATCGCAGTGGGCGCAGCGATACGCAGCGCAGGGAGTGGAGGCTCCGACTGTGCCCTACGTGCTCGGGTGGGGCTACGGTGCATACCAGTACAACTCGTACCAAGACTTCAGCAACTCGTTCAACTCAGCGATCAGCAGTGCCAGCGCGGCATACGCGGCTTCAAAGGCTTCCTCCGGCGGAGGAGGCGGTGGATTTTCCGGCGGATCCGGTGGTGGTGGTGGCGGAGGCGGATCTTGGTGACCCCCATTTGTGAACCCAGGAGGTTCTGATGCTTATCGGACTGATCATCATCGTCGTGCTCGTTGTGGGCCTCGGGTTGTTCGCGATCACCGCTATCAACCGGCTCCGCCAGCAGAGCATCTTCACAGAGGAGGCAGAAGCCGGCATCGACGTTCAGCTCACCCGACGAGCAGAACTGATCCCGAATCTCGTAAACACGGTTCAGGGCTACACGACCCATGAACGAGCCACCCTCGACGCTGTAACCGAGGCCCGCGCTGCGGCCGGCGGAGCCAATACGCTCGCCGAAAAGGCCGCTGCGGACGGACAAATGCAGCAGGCTCTCGCCAATCTGTTCGCAGTTGCGGAGGCGTATCCGGACCTCAAGGCGTCCACCAACTTCCAGCAGTTGCAGGGTGAGCTCACCCGTACTGAGGACCAGCTCGCGTTCGCACGTCAGTACTACAACGACGCCGTGTCCACACTGAACCGCACGACGGTGACCATCCCGTGGTCGATGTTCGTGGGTATCGCCGGTGTGGAGAAGGCCGAGTTCTACGACGCACCCGATGTAAACGAAGTGGTGCCGACCGTCGACTTCGGCGGCCCAGAACAGGCGACCGACTGACAATGACCGAAACAGTTGACAACATACGCAACGTGGCCATCATTGCTCACGTTGACCATGGGAAAACAACCCTCGTAGACGGCCTTCTCCGCCAATCCGGCGCTTTGGGCACCCGTCCGCCCACCGGCGAAGACGCGGATCGGGTGATGGACTCGCTTGACCTCGAACGCGAGAAGGGGATCACCATCCTGGCCAAGAACACTGCGGTCACATACGAGACCACCGATGGTTCCCAGATGAAGGTGAACATCGTGGACACTCCCGGACACGCCGACTTCGGCGGTGAGGTCGAGAGAGCCCTCACGATGGTTGACGGTGTGTTGATGCTTGTGGACGCATCCGAGGGGCCACTCCCCCAGACTCGATTCGTGCTTCGCAAGACCCTCGACCTCGGCCTCAAGGTGATTCTGGTGATCAACAAGATCGACCGCTCCGATGCCCGCATTGCCGAAGTTGTCAATGAAGTGGAGGAACTGTTCCTCGACCTCGACGCCGACATCGACCAACTCGACTTTCCGATCGTTTACTGCAGCGCTCGCGAGGGCCGCGCTTCGATGAATCGGCCGGAATCGCTCGACGACCTCGAAGACGACCTCTCTCCCCTTCTCGACACCATCGTTGATCACCTGCCGGCACCCCGGCACGACCCCGAGCATCCACTGCAGGCCTGGGTGACCAACCTCGATGCGTCCCAGTTCGTGGGCCGATTGGCCATGTGTCGTGTGCTGAACGGGGAAATCCGCAAAGGCCAAACCGTCGCCTGGTGCCGATCAGATGGCACGACGGAACCGGCCAAGGTGGCCGTTCTGTATGTCACCGAGAATCACGAGCGGGTTGAGCGCGACTCTGCAGGACCGGGAGAACTGATCGCGGTGGCCGGGATCGACGACATCGGTATCGGAGACACACTCTGCGATCCCGCGGACCCGAGACCGAAAGACTCCATAACCGTGGATGAACCGAGCCTCGCAATGACCATCGGGATCAACACATCTCCGCTGGCCGGCCGCGATGGATCGAAGATGACTGCGCGTCTGATGAAGGCTCGACTCGACGCAGAACTGGTCGGCAACGTAAGCCTCAAGGTGTTCCCCACCGAACGCCCC
Organism: Microthrixaceae bacterium; assembly: GCA_020027475.1. Classification (GTDB taxonomy): domain Bacteria; phylum Actinomycetota; class Acidimicrobiia; order Acidimicrobiales; family Microtrichaceae; genus JAHRAZ01. The sequence continues at coordinate 18,466 of JAHRAZ010000076.1, read as the reverse complement.
GATGCATGGGAAGTCCACGCCAGAGGTGAGCTCCAGTTGGCGGTCCTCGTGGAAACGATGCGACGTGAAGGTTTCGAGCTGACTGTCGGAAAGCCTGCTGTGCTCACCAGGGAGATCGACGGCAAAATTCACGAACCGGTGGAGGCGGTGTCCATCGACGTCCCCGAGGAGCACCTCGGAGCCGTCACCCAGCTACTCGGGATTCGGCGGGCAGTTCTGGCGAACATGGTCAACCACGGCACCGGTTGGGTGCGTCTGGAGTACCGCATTCCGGCTCGAGGCCTGCTGGGGTTCCGCACCCACTTCCTCACCGAGACTCGTGGAACCGGAATGATCCATTCGGTGTTCGACGGCTGGGAACCCTGGTTCGGCCAGATTCGCTCGCGCGACCGTGGCTCGATCGTGGCCGACCGGTCAGGAAAGACGACCCCGTACTCAATAGTTTCCTTGCAGGAACGGGCGAACCTCCTCGTTGGACCGACCGAAGAGGTCTACGAAGGCATGGTCGTTGCTGAGAACTCCCGCAGCGAGGACATGGATGTCAACATCACCAAGGAGAAGAAGCTCACGAACATGAGGGCCTCCGGCTCCGACAACACCGAGAAGCTGATTCCTCCGAACAGACTCTCACTCGAACAGGCCCTCGAGTTCGTCGCCGATGACGAGTGTGTGGAAGTCACACCCAACTCCACCCGCATTCGAAAAGTTCACCTCGATGCAGGTGAGCGCGCCCGGAAACTGAAGGCTCACAAGAATGCGAGTGCTGTGTAACCAGCACAAGTGATCGCTGCGCCGGAATACCGGGAATTGTTGCGCCGGAATACCGGAAACCTGCATCCGGTTTCACCTGACAGGAAATATGACTACATTGGTCAGGTATTGACGGGAGCGAGGATCACAGTGAGCATCACCACCACATCTACCGGAACAACTGCATCAAGGGAAACAACTGGAGAATCTGCCGGAAAGTTCTTCGACTTCCCGAATCCGGTCAACGAGAAGGCGGCGCGGGTCGTGGCCGGTGGAGCCATGGCCATGGCGGCATTTGTGGCCATCCCGGGCTGGGGCTGGGTTCTGATCCCGCTCACCTTCGGTTTCATTGCCAGAGTCGCCACCGGGCCTCGCTTCAGCCCGCTGGCCCTGTTCGCAACCCGTGTCGCTGCTCCCCGGCTGGGTGACCCGAAGCTGGTTCCCGGACCACCGAAAAGATTCGCGCAGGCAATCGGCGTCGTCTTCACCCTGACTGCTTCGGCGCTGTGGATCGCCGACCTTGCGGCCCCGGCGCGCGTAGTGGCCGCGATGCTCATGACAGCGGCTGCACTCGAATCGATCTTAGGGTTCTGCCTGGGATGCACAATTTTCGGGTGGCTGATGCGAATCGGTGTGATTCCCGATGACGTGTGTTCCGAATGTGCCGACATCTCCGATCGCCTGACCAAGGCCCTCGATACCAACACCGGCACTGCCTGAGTTCACAACACCGGTATTGTCTCGGGCGATGCGCTTGATGGTTGCCCGATGCACAGTTGACTACGAAGGGCGCCTTCAGGCCCATCTGCCGGAGGCGGTGCGCCTGATCATGATCAAAGCGGATGGCTGTGTGGCCATCCATGCCGACGGCGGCGCCTACAAGCCCCTGAACTGGATGAACGCTCCCAACACAGTCACCGAGGAAGAAGGTCGCTGGTTGATCACCAATCCCAAGGGCGAGTCCCTCAACGTGGAAATCCACGAGATCCTCTCCGACACCAAGTGGGAAATGGGAATCGATCCGGGACTTCGCAAGGACGGCGTGGAAGCACATCTACAAGAGCTACTCGCAGCAGATCCGACTACCCTCGGCGAGGAGTTGTCATTGGTGCGGCGGGAGTTTCCCACTGACATCGGACCAGTGGACCTGTTGTGCAGGAATGCCGATGGAACAGCCGTGGCCATCGAGGTCAAGAGGCGTGGCGAGATCGACGGGGTGGAGCAGCTGCTGCGCTATCTGGAACGCATGGAACGCGATCCGGCCCTGCGGGGAATCCAGGGGATCCTGGCGGCCCAGTCGGTGAAACCTCAGGCCAGGGTTTTTGCCGAGAGCCGCGGTATCCGCTGGGTCGAGATCGACTACGACTCCCTTCGAGGCATCGAGCGCGCCCAGATGAGCCTGTTCGACTGATCCGCCGGCCGAACTGAGAAACCCCTCGGGGGTAGTTGGTTCGGCCCCACGCAGGGGCCATCATTGTGAACAAGGAAGAAGGCTCCGGTTCACGTGCAATCCCATGATGACAATTCGAACGCGTCTGCACAGGGGGATCCTGACGCGCCCGGTACCGAACCCGAAGCCATCACTGAAACGGCCAAAGTGACCCGCACGTCCAGGAAGTCCACAGCCCGCAGAGTCAGGAAGGTCGCTCTGTGGGTCCTTGCGATACCGCTCGTGCTGCTCATGTTGTTGTTGATCGCCTGGGGGATCGACACACTGACGTCGGCCGATCAGGTGGCCCGAAACACGAATGTCGCGGGAACACCCGTCGGGGGCATGACCGAGGGCGAGTTGGACTCCACCCTTTCGGACCTCGATGAGGAACTCCCGGACACCCCTGTTGTCATAGAGACCGACGACATCACCGTGGAGAGCACGGCAGGTGATCTCGGGATCACGATCGACGATGCCAGCACGTCAGAAGCGGTGATGAACATCGTGGACGACGAGTCCCCGATCACCAGACCATTCATCTGGGCACGTTCCTTCTTCTCACCTCGTGAAGCTGATGTCGCCGTGAGCGTCGACGAAGACCAGCTCGAGGAGAAAGTCACCGAACTCGAAGGTGAGGACCGGGTGGCCCCTGTGGAGCCGGAAATGATCGAAGACGGCGATCACATGGCAATCAAACCCGGCGAGGACGGCGTGGAACTCACAGCCGTGTCCGTGGTCGATTCGTTGCCCTCTGCCCTGGGAGACATATCCGAAGAGATCGTGGTGGTGACCGAACGCACGGTTGTCCCCCCGCTGTTCAACGACGATTTCGTGCAGGGTCTGGCTGATCAGGCCAACACGATTCTGGACTCAACCGTCACCGTCACGGCCGGCGAAGACGAGTTCGATCTGGATGGGTCCGAGCTGTTCGGCCAATTGACCGTGGCCGCACGAAACGGATATCCCGGCATCACGATCGAGCCCGCAGCAATCGCTACCCAACTCGAGGAACAGGTTCCGGGCTCCACCACCAACCCGACCGACGTGAGCTTCGACATTCGCGGCGGTGTGCCGGTTCCCGTGGCCGGGCACGACGCCGAGGTCTGCTGCGGAGAAGGCTCCGCCGACCTCATCGTGGATGCCTTCATTGCCGGCGATTCCGAAGTGGAAGTGCCCACCCGAACCATCACGGCCGCCGAGGGCGTGCAGTGGGCTCAGGGCCTCGGAGTGAATCAGGTGGTCGCGGAGTTCACCACGAACCATAAGTGCTGCGAGTCCAGAGTCACAAACATCCATCGCATCTCGGATGCGACCCGTGGTGCCCTCATCCCGCCCGGTGGGACCTGGTCGGTCAACGGCCACGTCGGCCGGCGAACCGTTGAGAAGGGTTACCTGGAAGGTGGCGTCATCCACGACGGCGAGTTCAAGACCGACGTCGGGGGCGGTGTGAGCCAATACGCCACAACGTTGTTCAACGCTGCGTTCTTCGGTGGCTACGACATTGCCGCGTACAAGATGCACTCCAAGTACATCTCGCGGTATCCCTACGGCCGAGAGGCAACACTCGACTTCCCGGGGGTGGACCTCAAGATCCACAACGACAGTCCCTACGGCGTTGTGGTCTGGCCCACCTACACGGATACGTCGGTCACGGTGCAGTTGTGGTCAACGCCATATGGCCGCGGAGACCAGACCGCCCAGAACCAGAGTTCAGGCTGTGGCTCAGTTCGCACCACCAGAACCACCACCTTCCCCGACAAGCAACCACAAACGGACACATTCCGCGCCAACTACGACTGTGACTGACCGGTGTCCCGGCGACTCTGAGCCAAGTACCCTCGAATTGCCCGAACATCTGATCAGGAGGCTGAAGTGGACTTCGAGTCAAGGATGAATGATGCGGACGCACTCATGTGGTCCATCGAGAAGGATCCTCTGCTGAGATCCACGATCACCTCGTTGGTGGTGATCGATGGCGAGACGTCAGAGCAGCAAATCCGGGAAGGGTTCGAGCGGGCCAGCCGGGTCGTACCGAGGCTCCGCCAGAGAGTTCGTTCCAACCCCCTCTCACTGGCTCCACCCCGCTGGGAGATCGATCCCAACTTCGACCTGCATTATCACCTTCGATTCCTCGTGGCGCACGGCGAAAGCGGGATCGAGGAGATCCTGCGCCTCGGCGAAACGGTCGCAATGGGTGCATTCGACCGTGCACGACCACTCTGGGAAGCCTCGATCGTCTACTTCGGCGAAGGCCAGATGGCTCTGATCCTGAAAATCCATCACGCGATCACCGACGGCGTGGGCGCGGTCAAGCTCATGCTTGAAATCTTCGACCTCTCACCCGAACCAGCCGAGCGAGAAATGCCGGAGGAACCAAAGGTCCGGGTGCTCAACCAGGTAGAACGATTCACTGATGCCTGGCGCCACGAGGCCGATCGCCAGATGGAATCGGCAAGAGAGAACTTCGATGCGGCAGGTTCGGCCGCATCGGCCGCCGTTCGCGATCCCGTCACCAGCGCCCGGGAACTCGGACGACTGGGCGGCTCCGTGGTACGGATGTTGCGGCCGGCCGGCGATCCGATGAGCAGGCTCATGCGCGGCCGCTCATTATCAGTGAAGCTCCACCTGATAACCCAGCCACTCGAGGACATCAGGGCTGCGGGGCGGGCGGGCGGCGGAACCATCAATGATGCGTTCGTGACCGGGATAATCCTGGGGATCCGCAAGTACCACACCGCAATGGGATCAACTCTGACCACCCTGCGCATGGGTATGCCCATCAACGTCCGAACTGAAGAAACCCAGGACATTTCCGGCAACGAGTTCATCCCTGCCCGATTCGAGATCGACGCCTCGGCCGACGATCCAGTGGTGACGCTGGAACGCACACGGGCAAGGCTGGCCGAGATCGTGGATGAGCCTGCAAACGCCCTGGTGAAGCCACTCTCCGGCGTATTGAACAAACTGCCGAGCACGTTCACCACCGGAATGTTCGGCTCCATGATGAAGGGACTGGACTTCCAGGCGAGCAACGTACCGGGATCACCAATTCCGCTCTATCTGGATGGAAAGTTGGTCACCGCCACCGCGGCATTCGGTCCGCTGGGTGGGGCGGCTGTCAACACAACGTTGCTCAGCTACCTCGACACGTTGTACATCGGCGTCAACGCGGATCCGAAGGCGGTTGCCGAACCGGAGTTGTTCACTGAATGCCTCCGCGAGGGATTTGCCGACCTAATTGAAGCCACGAGCTAGAGGTTTCACCCTTGAGGACCGTAGACGTTGCAGTGGTGGGAGCCGGCCCCGCCGGCGCCGCTGCCGCAACCGAGTTGGCTCGGGCGGGTCGACAGGTCCTGCTGATCGACAAGGCCACATTTCCCCGCGACAAGATCTGCGGTGACGGGCTCACGGCCTTGGCGCTGCGCCAACTGGAAGAACTCGGCCTGGATCCCGACGCGGTCGACTCCTGGCAGTGGACCGACAAGTGCTGGGTCCGCTCTCCGAGCGGCCGGATCGCGGAGTTCCCGCTACCCACCGCACGAGGTCATCATGCGGCGGTCGCCTCACGAAGGGATCTCGATGCTGCGCTCGTCGACCTTGCTGTTGCCTCCGGAGCAGAGCTGGCTGCGGGTTGCCGGGTGGGGGCTGCGGACGAGTCCACCGACTCGGTCACTCTGGACGTGGATGAGTTGGGGAAGGTCAGCGCAAAGTGGGTCATCGCCGCAGACGGCATGTGGTCTCCGATGCGAAAGCACCTGGGTGTGGCCCCGGAGGGTTACCTGGGCGAGTGGCATGCGTTTCGCCAGTATGCCTCTGGTGTAACCGGGCCGGCGGCCAAGGACATGTTCGTGTTCTTCGAGGCCGACCTGCTCCCCGGCTACTTCTGGAGTTTCCCACTGCGGGAGGGCCGCGCAAATATTGGCTTCGGCATCGAGCGCGGCGGAAAGGTTGCGGTGCCCGCGATGAAAGCTCTGTGGGCAGATCTGCTGGAACGTGATCACATCCGCTCCGCGATCGGCTCAGATGCGAAATTGGAGGGCACCCACCGCGCGTGGCCGATTCCGGCTCGCGTCGACGATGCACTGGCGGCCACCGAGCGTGTGATGTTCGCCGGAGACGCTGTAGGTGCATGTGACCTCATGACCGGCGAAGGCATCGGTCAGGCACTTCTCACCGGACGGCTGGCAGCGCAGGCCATACTCGACAACGACGACTCAGCCGGCACAACCACCGATTACACGGCACGAATGCGATCCGAACTGGTGGCCGACCACAAGATGTCCACGATCCTGGTCAGGGCGCTGAAGCACCGCAAAGGTGCGCGGGCTGCAGTTCGGGTGGCCGCCGCAACGCCCTGGACCAGGCGGAACTTCGGCCGTTGGCTCTTCGAGGATTATCCCCGCGCGGTCATTGCAACCCCAAGGCGCTGGGGCCGGAACATGTTTACACCTCCGGGGACTTACCAGGATGGTTGAGCCCTATCATGTCTGCTGTGCAAACTCGACTGACTGAACTGCTCGGCGTGCAGCACCCGGTAATGCTTGCCGGGATGGGCGGAGTGTCCTATCACCAACTCGTAGCGGCCGTGTCACAAGCAGGGGGTTTCGGTTGCCTCGGCGCATCAACCATGGGCGACGATGAGATGCTCTCCGAGATGGAAGCAGTTCGAAACCTCACCGACAAGCCGTTCGGTGTCGACCTGCTCACCGTCACGGTGCAGGACATGCCCGCCAAGGTTCAGCAGGTCATCGACGGCGGCGCATCCGTGTTTGTTGCCGGTCTGGGTGTGCCTCGTGAAGTCGTGGATCAGTGCCACGAACAGAACGTGCTGGTGGTGAACATGTGCGGAAAGGTTCACCATGCCATTGACGCGGTTGATGCCGGCTGTGACCTTGTGGTTGCCCAAGGTACCGAAGCAGGTGGGCACACCGGGAGGATTGCCACGATGGCGCTGGTCCCCCAGATCGTGGACGCCGTGGGCGACAGCGTGCCCGTGGTGGCCGCCGGTGGAATCTTCGACGGTCGTGGTCTGGCCGCCTCCCTGATGCTGGGAGCCGTCGGGGTCTGGGTGGGAACCCGATTCATTGCGTCCCCGGAAGCCCGAACCGTGACCGGATTCAAGCAGCGAATTCTGGACTCGGCCGAGGATGGAACCGTTGTGAGTCGGGCGTACACGGGCAAGACCTGCCGCGTGTTGCCGACTGAGTACACCGCGGAGTTCGAGCGGACCGGGGCCGCACCACTGCTTCCCTTCCCCGGTCAATTGCTCAAGGCGTTCGAAGATGGAGCAAATCATCTCGGAGGAGACGAGAACACCCCCGATGTGGATCCAGCCAAGGAATTCATGCCTGCCGGACAGGCCATTGGAGCAATCGATTCACTGGAACCCGCCGGTGACCTGGTATCGAGGATGGTCAGGGAGGCCGAAGCGCTCATGGGCGCGTAGCCGAGCGAGATCATCCGGCAGGGAACGACGAATGCGGAGATCCCCTCAACTCTGCTAGGTTGCCCTCAGCTGTGAAAGGCCCCAGCGGGGGGCCACGAACAAACGGGGGCAACAATGGCGGGATACCGTTCAAGCCGGCAGGGGAATTCTTCGGGCAGGCGTTTGCTTGGCCGCGGAGTCATGGTGATGTTCGCCGCAGCAGCAATCATGGCTGCGTTTGCATTGCCCACAAACGCCGAAGAGCCGGAACCCAACTTTGCGTTCTCGGGAATGAATCCCGTGGCCGGCACACCACTTGCCATCTCCGAAGTTGTCACCGCCAACCGCTTTACCTTCTGCAAGAACGCGAACGGCCTCGGATCCGAGGCCTACCTGGAGGCGACTGCGCCGTCCGGGCTGTACATCGAACACGCAACCGTGTCACCGATGGTCGTTCCGGTTCACCTCGGGGTTATCGAAGTCGACAATCCGGATCCAGACTCTCCGGTCTCAGGTGAGCTCATCACCTTCGGTGTCGTTGAAGGAACACCAGTCGAATTCGGTGGCTCCGGGCCGGCCAACGCCAAGTACGGCGGCATCGCATGGTCGGATGAGGCAACTGGTGTGTTGTCATGGGACTACACCGGCGACGTGGTTTGTGACCAGTCGCTGGCCATGCCGATCATCGAGCCGCTGGTGCCCACCACCACCACGACTCCGTAGTCGAGATCTCAGCCGCATTCGGGATCCCAACGGGGTCTGCCGCAAGCAAACCTAACCGGCGAGTTCCCTGACCGTTTCGATCAGCTTCTGCTGGCTCTTGATGTCCGGTCCGACAGGCTCCACATTGAGCACCGTCACGCCGGCCGCCTTGTACTCCTCAATCCGGTCGGCGACGTACGCCTCGTCTCCGCAGAGATTGGTTTCTGCAAGGAAAGACGCGGGAATGGCCGCTGCCGCTTCCTGTTTCTTGCCATTCAAGTAGAGATCCTGAACTTGCTTGGCCGCATCCACATAGCCGTAGCGAACGAAGAGCTGATTGTAGAAGTTACGTTCTCTGGAGCCCATGCCGCCCACATAAAGGGCCACCATTGCCCGGGTGACGTCGCGCACGGGCGCAACCGACTCCTCCGGACCGATGGCCAGCAGGCCGCCCGCAATCACGTCCATTGGCCCGAGGTCGACGGAACGTTTGGCGTAACCGACCTCCAGGTCGGCTCCCCAGACCTCCTTGGCCTTCTGGGGATGGAACAGGATCGGCAACCAGCCGTTTGCCACCTCGGCAGTCATCTGGACGTTCTTTGGCCCGAGTGCTGCAACGTGGATCGGAATATCCGCTCTTGGGTGCGTGATGATCTTGAGAGGTTTGCCCATACCGGTTCCTTCGCCCTCCGGAAGGGGGATCTGGTAGCGGCGACCCTCATGGACCAACGGTTCTTCGCGGGCCCATACCTGGCGGCAGATGTCGATGATCTCGCGGGTCCGACCCACTGGTGCGTCGTAGGGAACACCATGGAATCCCTCGATCACCTGCGGCCCGGAAGCACCGAGACCGAGGACTGCGCGTCCTTCCGACAATTCATCCACCCCGGCGGCGGTCATTGCCAGCAGGGTCGGTGTACGTGTGTATATCGGCAGGATTCCTGCCGCTATCTGCACGGTTTCCGTTTCGGCGGCAAGGTAACCCATGAGGCTGGGAGCATCGGAGCCGTAGGCCTCGGCCACGTAGACGATGTCCAGGCCCGCCTTCTCGAGTTGCTTGGTGCGCTCCACGGCGGCCTTGAAGCCGCCCGAGTAGCCAATCTGAGTTCCGATTTTCATGTGATTCCCCTGGAGTTACTGGCTGGCTTCGGCGGCGAACTCCTTGGGAGTACGCAATTGATCACGCTCCACCCAGGACACCTCGACGCCATTTTCGAAATGCACGCGGTACCGATCCCAGCTGAAACCCGTTCTGAGCACCACCTTGCCCTTGGTGCCCGAGGGCACTCCGGGTAGATCCACAGCCGCGACCACCTTCTCGCGGTTCACAAAAGCTCCGTCTGCGCGTGTCGTGACCATGAGGCACAAACCTACCTGTCGGTACCGGTGAACGGGAACTTCAACGACTCCGCGCCTCGGCCCATGGAAGGTTCCGATCTGCCTCAGGATCGTGCGGTAGGTCGAGAACCCGTTCCGCCACGATGTTTCGCTGCACCTCACCGGTGCCTCCACCCACTGTGAGAGCGGGAGCAAACAAGTATCCGAAGTTCCAGATTCCGGCGTCGGTTCCCAACGGACCCCGATCCGACAACATGGCACCCGCGCCAGCAAGGTCCTTGGCCAGTTCCATGATGTGCTGCCCATGTTCGTCGGCGAGGATCTTGCGGATGGACGCTTCTGGTCCCGGTGCTTCGCCCTTGATGGCAGCAGTCACGGTGCGCAGTCGGATGAGACGCAGGATCTCGGACTCGATCCACAATGCCGCCAGACGTTGGCGTGCGATCGGATCAGGTACCCCTCCCTGGTGGCGAACCACATCCAGCAGGTCCTCCGCCGTCGGTCCCGCTCCCCAGATGGCTCCCCCACTGCTGAGCGAAACCCGCTCATTGGCCAGCGTCACCTTGGCAAGACGCCATCCGTCGTTGACCTCTCCAACCACATTCGCGTGTGGGATGCGCACATCGGTGAAGAAGACCTCGTTGAACGTATGCTGACCGGTCATCTCGATGATCGGACGGATTTCGATCCCCTCGGCATCCATCGGACAGATGAAGTATGTGATTCCCTTGTGTTTGGGTTGATCCGGATCCGAGCGGGCGATGAGAATCCCGAACTTCGAGAGGTGCGCAAAGGATGTCCAGACCTTCTGGCCGTTGATTATCCATTCGTCACCGTCGCGAACCGCCCGGGTACCCAGATTGGCCAGATCACTTCCAGCCTCGGGTTCGCTGAAGAGCTGGCACCACATCTCGGCTCCAGTGAGCATTGGCGGCAAGTAGCGCTGTTTCTGCGCCTGCGTCCCCGCAGCCAGCAACGTCGGGCCGGCCCACCCGATTCCGATCGGGTTCACCGGCCGACTCAGCCCAGCAGAGCGCAACTCCTGGTCGATGAGGATCTGATGAATCGGATCCGCGTCCATTCCATAGGGCTCCGGCCAATGTGGTGCCACCAGTCCGGCCTCCGAGAGCTCACTCGCGTCGGGTGAGGGATGCTCTGCCATCCAATCCCTTACGGCCAGTCGCCTCGGGTCATCGTCGCCGGGCAGTTCGAAGTCCACGCCGACAACATATGCGCGATCACCTTGCCCGCCCTACAGTTGCCGCTGGGTGGACCCACGGATCCGCCATCACAGAACGGCTGTCGCAGAAGGCACCATGATGAGGGAGACACAATGGGCGGTTGGAATTTCGCGGACGTCTGGAACGGCATCGCCAGGAAACTGCCCGACGCTCCGGCACTCGTTCAGGGCGACCGGCGACTGACCTGGGCCGAGATGAATGCCCGGGCCAACGGTGTGGGTCAGTACCTCCTCGACGCCGGCGCGAAGGAGCAGGACAAGGTCGCCTTGTACCTGTACAACTGTCCCGAGTACATGGAGGCCACGTTTGCGGCATTCAAAGCCGGCCTGGTTCCGTTCAACACGAACTACCGGTATCTGGACGACGAACTCGTCTACCTGTTCGACAACGCCGACGCGTTTGCTGTCGTGTTCCACGGCATATTCGCCGATCGAGTGGCCGAGATCATGGACCGGACGCCATCAGTGCGTCTCTGGCTCTGGGTTGACGATGGCAGCGGTGACTGCCCGGACTGGGCGACTCCATATGAGACCGCGGCCAACACCACCTCGGCGGACGTCAATCCTCCCTGGGGACGCGACGGCGACAACCTGCTGATGATCTACACCGGAGGGACCACCGGTCGTCCGAAGGGTGTGATGTGGCGCCAGGATGACTTGATCCGAGCCCTTCTTGGCGGGCTGATGCCGAACTACCTGCAGGACCCCGAAGCTGTCGGAGGTGTCGACAAGATAGTGGAGGAGATGAATGAGCCCGGTACGCCGGGGCTGCCGGCCTGCCCTCTGATGCACGGAACGGGCTGGTTCACCGCAAACATCTACCTGATGACCGGAGGATCAATTGTCCTGCTGACAGAGCGCCACCTCGACATCGAGGAACTGCTCGACACCCTGGAGAGCGAGAAAGTGGGCGCCGCCACGATTGTGGGTGATGCGTTCGCAAGGCCGATGCTCAAGGCTCTCGATGATGAACCCGACCGCTGGGACCTCAGCAGCCTGATAATGATCTCCTCATCAGGTGTGATGTGGTCCCAGGCCACCAAGGACGGGCTCCTGCGCCACAACGAAACGATGATGCTGATCGACAGTTACTCGTCCTCGGAGGCGATCGGGTTGGGTCAGTCCGTGTCAGCCGCAGGCGCCGCTTCCGAAACCGCTCATTTCAGTCTCGGCGCCGGTGCCATGGTCTTTGATGACGAAGGGGTGCCTGTGCAGCCCGGATCGGGAGACAAGGGCCGTGTGGCCGTGCCCGGTCATGTGCCCATCGGCTACTACAAGGACCCTGTGAAGTCCGCCGAGACGTTCATCACCTACGAGGACACGCGGTACTCCATGCCGGGCGACTATGCCACGGTCGCCGATGACGGCACCATCACCCTGCTCGGACGCGGTTCGGTCTGCATCAACACTGCTGGTGAGAAGGTGTTTCCCGAAGAGGTTGAAGAAGCCCTCAAAACCCATGAAGGGATTGCCGACGCCGTTGTGGTCGGGGTTCCCGATGACCGGTTCGGCGAGGCCATCACTGCGGTTGTTGAATCCCATGACGAACTACCGGATTCTGAAACCCTGATCGCTCATGTGAAGGAACACCTCGCCCACTACAAGGCACCACGGACGATCCTGGAGATCGACACCATCGGGAGAGCACCCAACGCCAAGGTGGACTACAAGCGCCTGCGTCAGTACGCCCTCGACGAAATGGGCATTGAGGCAAATGGGCATTGAGCCTTGACGCCGAATAATCTCAGGTCGCTGACCTTGAGGCCGCGTCGCCGCGGTCAGGTTCCCGCCAGAGCGGACGGGCCCGAAAATGCACACAGGAGTAAACATGTCTGACCTCGGATTTGATGGCCAGGTGGCAATCGTCACCGGCGCAGGAGGCGGATTGGGCCGGTCCCACGCCTTGGAGCTTTCCCGCCGAGGTGCCCGTGTGGTGGTCAATGACCTCGGTGGCGCCGTGGACGGTACTGGTGGAAGCGACACCGCAGCCCAGAAGGTTGTCGACGAGATCACCGCCGCCGGTGGCGAGGCCGTTGCGGACTACAACACAGTTGCCACCGCTGAAGGAGGCGAAGCGATCGTTCAGACCGCTCTCGACGCCTTCGACACCGTTGACATCGTGATCAACAACGCCGGAATCCTGCGTGACAAGACCTTCCACAACCTCACACCCGAGCTGTTGGAACCCGTCATCGCTGTCCATCTCCTGGGCGCCTTCTACGTGACCTTGCCGGCTTGGAAGATCATGAGGGACAAAGGCTACGGACGAATCGTGAACACCAGCTCCAACTCCGGTTTGCTCGGTAACTTCGGTCAGGCCAACTACGGGGCCGCCAAACTTGGCATCGTGGGGTTGACCCGCGTTCTGGCCAACGAGGGCAAATCCAAGGGCATCAAGGCGAACGCAATTGCGCCTGTGGCCAAGACCCGCATGACAGAGGACCTGCTTGGATCGGTCGGAGAGAAGCTCGGGCCGGACGAGGTCACACCAACCGTGGTGTTCCTCTCGCATGAGGAATGCCCCGTCAACGGTGAGGTCTACTCGGTAGCCGGTGGTGTGGTCGCTCGGTATTTCCTCGGGCTCACACCGGGATGGTACGGCGAAGGCCACTCGGTGGAGGATGTGCGCGATCACTTCGAGGAGATCCGCGACGAAACCGGCTACATCGTGCCGGAAGATCCCTCAGGGGAACTCAAGAAGTTGTTCGCCACCCTCAGGTAGGCGCCATTGGATCAGGACGACTTGTCCGGGACCCTGCCCTCGTCGGGATCGGGTGTCCCGGACTTGTCAGTTTTGGCACTGTCACCAGCGGTGAGATCGACGTCGACAGCCTTCTTGGACGAACCGTTCCCGGATGCGAGGTTCTTGGATGCGCCAGCCTTCTTGGCGAGCATCTCCGACTTGAGCGACTGATCCTTGGTGAATTTCATCTTGGACTTCACCAACCGCATCTCGACCTTGTCGTAGACCACCACACTGATCAGAATCGTGGCGGCGGCCATCACGGGGAGCCGAGCCAATTGAATTTTGAGCGGTGCGTCCTCGCCGCCGGTCATCGCCATGATCAGAAGGAACGGCATCGCGTGCCATATGTAGATCGTGTAGGAACGTCGCCCCATCCACTGCAGCCAGTTCGCCGACCACATCCGACTTGGCCACCAGTCCTTGTACCGGACAATGCCGAAGCACATGAAGGCGAACCCGAGGGCTCCCAGGGTGTGACCAAAGCGGAACCAGTAGGTCGTCTCCATCATCAGGGGTCGAGTGAATTCCTCTGGACCGGCAGGCAGATACTCGAAATACGGTCCGCCAAGCCTGCGTATTGCACCACTCGACAGATTCAACATGATCACCCACAGGGCCAGTCCGGCGGTTCCGAGCGCCACAATCCACTTGCGGTTCCTCACCCCGAACGACTCTGGCAAGTAGGAGTTGACGACTGCCACGATCACGCCGAGCATCAGTGCGTCGGGACGCTGCAGGAAGATCATCCGGACGCCCGCAAGGTTGGATTCGCTGTCCTGCCAGAATCCGGTGAAGGCAAACCAGCGAGCAACACCGATCACCACGAATGCGGCTGCAAGTCCGATACCCAGTTGTTTGATCCAGTTCTTCTTGATGCAGACCAGAACGGTTCCGGCAATGCCGAGATAGAACCACTCCTCCATGCCGAGGGTCCACAAATGCCACATGGTGCGATGTTCCTGGACTGCAGGCTCGATCACATAGAGACCATTGGGAAAGAACAGGTGATAGACGTAGCCGACCGCTGCGGCACCATCGGTGGCAATGTCGCCAAGACCGACCATGTCCTGGTGAGCAATGCCGAAGAAACGGAAGATCTCGATGATCACTCCGAGGACGAGCCAGACAGCCACGAAGAGCCATACCGAGGGCATCAGGCGCAGCCCACGGCGCCAGTAGAAATTCTTGAGGTTGATGGTGCCCGTACTGCGGTGCTCCTGAAGAAGCAGCGTGGTGATGAGGAAACCGGAGAGCACGAAGAAGCCGTCGATGATGGTCACCCACGACTCCACATAGGCGAACAGGGCATGCCCGATGATGAGCATCGTCACACCCATCCCGCGGACGCCGTCCAGTGAGGGGACCAAGCCCAGCTTCGGTGCCTTCGTTTCGTACATCAGATTCCGCCCCTACTTCCCGGAGCGCTCGGCTTCGCGCTCGCCCTTTGACGAGCCACCCCGTTCCAGTGAGTCGGCGGTGACCTTGCCACCACTCGCCTCCTCAACCGAAACCATCTTTCCCTTCGTCAGGTCGAGGACTTCCTTCTCCGATGAGTATCGGAGTTTGAATCTGATCATGGGTTGCTCCACTCCGTAGAACACGGGAAGGCCCATGATGATCGCCGCCGGCACCAGAATGAGTACCCGGGTCTTCTGACCGAGGATCTCGTCGAATCCGGCCACATCCAGGATCAGCCAGAAGAACAGTGTGTGCCACACATACAGCGTGTAGGACTGTCGACCGAGCCAGCGCAGAGGATGCCAGGACATCCAGCGGTTGCCCCACCAACCCTTGGTTCGCGCCATCGCCAACATGGCCACGGCAAAGGTCAGCGCACAGACCGTGTGGCCGAACTTCACCCAGTACAGACTCGACTGGTCCATTCCCTCGGTGGGCATCATCGGCACATAAGGGAACGGCAAGCCCACTTTCGAAAAGAGACTCGCCAGATAAGCGGACGAAAGCGCCATCGTGGCGAAAAAAGCGATCAGAGCAACCGTTCCGGCTCTCGGTAGCCACTTCTTCCATGCAGCCGAGAGCGGATCGGGCAGGTTGGCATTGAAAACAGCCAGGGCGACACCCCACATGAGGGCGTCCGGACGACTCAACCACAGCAGTGAAAGACCTCGGGGCACGGTGCCCTCGGTGGCCGCAACCTCCCTGGGATCGCCCGGCCAGGGTCCCATGTTGCCCATGAACCGGGAGATGCCGATGTAGGTGGCAACGGCGACCATCACCCAGGCGAGTTGCTTCATCCAGTTCCTGCGCAGGCACACCAATACGGTGATGCCGATGACCAGATAGAACTGCTCCTCAACTGCGAGGGACCAGTACTGGTCGATTGAACGCTGGGAAGCCTCGACCGCTTCGGCTGGGCCGAGGAAACCCAGTCCGACCGGGAAGAAGATGTTGTACAGGTAGACAACGGCCGCGAATGCATCCTGCACCAACCACGCCACGCGTTCGCGTTCAAACAGGAACGCGAAGATGAACCAGGCAACAATGCACAGATACGCGGTCGGTAACAGCCTGATGGCCCGACGAGAATAGAACTTGCGGAAATTGATGTTGTCGGAATGGCGGTGCTCCTGCATGAGGAGACTCACGATGAGGAATGCACTCATCACGAAGAACATGTCCACGATTCCCGCAGCACTCGGGAACAGATCGGAGTAGGCATGCTGAGCGAGCACCATCAGGATGCCAATCCCTCTGATGCCGTCGAAACCACCTATGAATCCGAGCTTTGGAGCTTGGGATACAAACGCCGTCGGCGCGGTCGCCCCCGCTGTCGCCATGAGCTTGAGGGTACGGGTTGTGACTTGTTGCCTCCAATCGCAGACCCCATTTGCCCGTGGGCAGATCTCCCAGCGAACTCACGTGCGGCGCCCGATAGAGTCGGCGCCCATGAGTGCCGAACGGATCCCTGGTGAGATCGATCCCGAAGATGTCCTGAACCTGGACGGTTTGCTGAGCGACGAGGAATTGCTCGGGCGTGACACTGTCCGCCGCTTCGTTGCCGACAAGGTGCTCCCGGAGGTCGCAGACTGGTTCGACGACGGACGTTTTCCGCTGGAAATGGCCAGGGAGTTCGGTGATTTGGGTCTGCTGGGAATGCATCTGCAGGGCTACGGGTGCGCCGGGACCTCGGCCACCCAGTACGGATTGGCATGTCTGGAGCTCGAGGCCGGCGACTCGGGAGTACGCAGCTTCGTGTCAGTGCAAGGTTCTCTTGCCATGTTCCCGATCTGGGCGTTCGGCTCCGAGGAACAGAAACAGACTTGGTTGCCGGGTATGGCGGCGGGCGAACTGATCGGCTGTTTTGGGCTCACCGAACCCGACTCCGGCTCTGATCCGGGCTCGATGCGCACCACAGCCCGCCGGGAGGCCTCCGGCGACTGGATCATCGACGGTGCCAAAATGTGGATCACCAACGGATCCGTGGCGGACGTGGCCGTTGTCTGGGCCAAAACCGACCCGGACGGACCGGACGAGGGCAAGGTTCGTGGATTTGTCATCCCCACCGACACACCCGGCTTCACCGCCCCGATCATTCACCGCAAGGTCTCACTTCGCGCTTCGGTGACATCGGAGCTGGTCCTGGAGTCCGTGAGGCTTCCGGCCGACGCAGCGCTGCCCGACGTGGTGGGCATGAGGGGTCCGCTCAGTTGCCTCAACGAAGCTCGGTTCGGGATCGCGTTCGGTGCTGTGGGGGCGGGGCGGGCATGTTACGAAGCAGCCCGGGACTACGCGCTGGAACGGATTCAGTTCGATCAGCCAATCGCCGGTTTCCAGCTCACCCAGCGGAAGCTGGTGGAGATGATGATCAAGGTGCAACGAGCCAATCTGGTGGCACTTCACCTGGGCCGACTCAAGGATCAGGGTGATCTGGCCACACCGCAGATCAGCTTCGCCAAGAAGGACAACGTCCGCAATGCCCTTGAAGTTGCCAGAGAGGCCCGATCGGTGCTCGGCGCCAACGGAATCACCACCGAGTACCCGGTGATCCGCCACATGAACAATCTCGAATCGGTGTACACCTATGAAGGCACCAACGAGATTCACACGCTGATTCTCGGGCAGGCGATCACGGGGATCTCAGCGTTCTCCTGAAGGAACTGTGGGGGCGTTATTGCGTGGGCGGACTAGTCCCGTGTTTCCGGTGTTCGTGTTTCCTGTGTTTCTTGGCATCAGGCGGATCGGCACGACCACAGGCCGTTTCGGGGGCCGGCCCTGAGGCCGGTTTGGGGATTCTGGTGGGGTTGTTGGTGTTTTGGCCGTGGCGTTGGCTTGTGATGTGGATTCCGTGGGGAGTGATCCAGGTGAACGTCTGATCGCCGTTCTCCGCCATTTTCCAGTTGTTGGTGTGGGTGATGCCGTGGTGATGCGGACATAGCATTGCCATGTTGTTGACATCAGTGTTGCCGCCCCGATGCCAAGGGGTGATGTGATGGATCACACACCACGACGCGGGGGCGTCGCAGTCGGGGAACACACATCCTCCGTCTCGCACGAGGATCGCTCGGCGTTGCGCCGCGGAGGCGAGTCGTTGGGATCGGCTGAGACGCAACGGGTTGTTGTGTTCATCGACCACGAGTCGTTGGATCATCTGATCACAACACAGTGCTGACACAGCATCGGTGCAGTGTCGTTCTCCCGATGGGGTGAGGACAACATCTGGCTGGTCCTCGGTGATGACCAAAGTGGTGTGATTCACCGGTGGTTTCGATTCGGCGATGTTCACTGCGTTCGCCCGCCGGCAGATCTCCACGAATGCCAACGCCCGCAACACATCACGGCCGGGGATCTCCGCGTTGGGGTCCTGGGTTTGGT
>JAHRAZ010000062.1 GCA_020027475.1 Microthrixaceae bacterium | reverse complement strand
GATGTACTGGTCCGCGCCATCGCCGCGAACCCGCTTGTCACGCTCGGCGCGGTACTTCTCCCGCAACCCCTCGCTGCCAGTCGGTTCGGACTGCACTTCTGCATTGCCTTCGCCAGTTGCCATCACTGTTCCTCCGTTGATCTGTCATCCGGGCCGTATCGGGAACCCGGGATGTTCTGCGTACGAATGCCCCACCGGACACCTCGACACCAAATATTACTCACTAACAAATCATAGCGATGTACACTTGTTGGATGCCACCGTTGAACAACAGTGGGGCGGATCACCCGCCTCCCGAGGATCAGAGCTCGCCGGACCCTGCGGCCGGAACATCGCTTCGCGAGCGGAAGAAGATCAGGACCCGCAACGCCCTCATCGAAGTTTCGCAGCGGCTTTTTGCGGAGAAGGGTTACAACGGGACCACTCTCGAGGAGATCTCCGCCGAAGTGGAGATAACCACCCAGACCCTGCTGCGGTACTTCGACTCAAAGGCTCAACTTGCCTTGGCTCCCGTGAGAATCCACGTTGCCGGCCTCAAGTCCCTGCTGGAGGACCCGAACCGCTCATCGGACACACTGTCAATATGGCGAGAGTTCCTGACGCGGGAATCTTCCGAGGGAAGCAGTCCCTCCTCCCCCACCACTGCCGGCTACATCCGCAACCTGCGCGAATTCCGCAATTGGGTGGACAAGGATCCGGTGTTGATCGCAATGGGCACCGACATGGAACGTCGCCTGCGCGAGATGCTCTCGACTGCCTTGGCGGTCGACTGCGGGGTGGGGACCGATGACCTCCACCCCACTCTTGACCTGCACTCCACTTTGCTCGCCGCCGTTCTGGTGGCGGGGCGAACCGCTGTTTGGGATCGCTGGCTGGCAGGCGGTGCTGAACCGGATTCCCTGGGAGAAGACCACTTGGCCGTGGTGGACTATGCGGTCGGGAACATGCCGCGCACGGACATGACGCCTACGGCCCGCGAGGTCACGGCAGGCTCAGGTCCACCCGACGCAGGAGTTGAGCGTTGACTGCCACCACGATCGTGCTCAACGACATCATCACTGCTCCGATGGCCGGTGGCATGACGAATCCCCACGGGGCGAGGATCCCCGCAGCAAGCGGAATCATCACGATGTTGTAGCCGGCGCCCCACCAGATGTTCTGCAACTGTTTGCGGTAGCTGGCGGCGCTCAGCTTGAGGATGCGGGGCACGTCGAGAGGATTGTTCTTCACCAGCACGAGGTCAGCCGCCTGCACGGCCACATCGGTGCCACTGCCGATGGCGATTCCGATGTCCGCCCGGGCGAGCGCCGGCGCGTCATTCACGCCGTCACCGACCATTCCTACTTTCTGCCCACTTTCCTGAAGTTCGGCGACACGTTTGTCCTTGTCGCCGGGCAGCACCTGGGAATAGACCCGGTCGATACCCAGCTCGCCCGCAACGGAGGCGGCAACCTCGTCGCTGTCGCCAGTGAGCATCGCCACCTCGACTCCCATTCCGTGAAGCACGCCAACCGCCTCCCGGCTCTCCTGGCGGATCACGTCGGCAAGTGCGAAGGCTGCCGCCACCTGATCATCAACCACGAGATAGACCACGGTACGTCCCTGGCTGCCGGAGTCCTTCGTAAAGGACGCAAGCGAGTCCGGAACGACCAGACCGAGTGAATCAAGGAGGCGTGGACCGCCGACGTGGCTCGTGTGTCCATTGACCGTGGCCCGTGCCCCGAGCCCCTTGAGGACCGCGAACTCCGTGACCTTCGGAATCTCCAGTGAGCGATCAGCCGCTGCATCACGAACCGCCGCCGCCAGTGGATGCTCTGAATCGCCTTCGACTGCTGCGGCGGACCGCAGTGCCTCCGACTCATCGATCCCGTCGGTTGTTGCCACGGCCACCACTCCAACCTCTCCGGCGGTGAGGGTACCGGTCTTGTCGAACGCGATGATCTTCAGCTCACGGGCAGTGTCGATCGCTTCCCTGTCGCGGATCAGGGTTCCGTTTCTGGCAGCCAGGTCTGTGGTGTTGGCCACCACGAGCGGAATCGCGAGGCCGAGGGCGTGAGGGCACGCTATGACCAGAACGGTGACAACCCGAGCAACCGTTTCTGCGGCGAAGCCACCGTCAATGGCCGTCCAGATCACAGCGGTCAGCGCCGCGGACAGAACCGCCGCGTAGAACAAGAACGAAGCTGCGCGGTCGGCCAGCAGCTGGGTGGGCGACCTGGAGTTCTGGGCGTCGGCCACCAGCATCATGATCCCTGCCAGTGCGGTATCGGACCCAACTGCAGCGACGCGGACCCGAAGGCTGCCGTCGCCGACATTGATGGTGCCGGCAATGACCCCGTCGCCCACCGCCTTCGCAACTGCCTGCCATTCGCCCGTGATCATCGATTCGTTCAGATCGCCTCCGCCGTCGACGACCACACCATCGGCCGCGACACTCTCGCCCGGCCGAACAAGAATCACGTTGTCGATCTTCAGCTGCGACACCGGAAGCTGCCGGACGGATCCGTCGGAGTCGACCACGTCAGCGGTATCCGGCACAAGGGCGGCGAGTGCGTCGAGCGCTCCTGATGCCTGACGGACGCTGCGCATCTCCATCCAGTGCCCGAGGAGCATGATGTCGATCAGTGTGACCAGCTCCCAGAAGAAGTCCTCACCCACATCAGCGAACTCAGTGGCAATCGAGAAGCCGTACGCCACGACTATGGCCAACGAGATCAGGGTCATCATCGCGGGTTGCCGATTGCGCATTTCCCACCCGGCCATCCTCAGAAAGGGGAATCCCCCATATACGAACACGAACGTCGCCAACACCGGAACGATCAGGAAGCTGCCGGGAAATTCCGGAGCGGTATAACCGAACCAGTCCTGAATCGTCGGACTCCAGAACAACACCGGCATCCCCACGACGAGGCAGACCCAGAACCGACGACGGAACATCTGCTCATGGCCTGAGTGGTTGTGAGCCGCAGGGTGGTGTTCGCCGGGCTGTTCAGCAATGTGATCGCCATGGGAATCCGCCGTGAGCCCGGCCGGCGGCTCATCGGCGCGGTCCACCTCACCATCGCCAAGACGACAGAATCGACAACAGGCACACGACTCGTCACTCGGAGGCCGTCGCCCCTCAGCTTCCAGCAAATCACTCATCCTGATTGACCCTCAATCCCGGGTTCGGCCACCTGATCTGGTTTTGCTGTTCATGTCCCCGAATCTGTTGGCAGTTCATACGGTACCGATTGGATCCATCTCGCCGGCCTCCACCGCCGCAACCAGATGATTCGTGGTGCCGCGGGTGCTGTGCAGATATTGCCGGTACCATCCGCAGTGATGACCAAATCGACATACAAGGTTCCGACCATCTCCTGTGATCACTGCAAACAGACCATCGAGAAGGCGCTCGGCTCCGTCGCCGGGGTCGACTCGGTGACCGTCGATGTGGATTCGCGGACCGTGGAAGTGATCGGCGACCTCACTGGGGATGCCGTGCCGGACGCGCTGTCGAAAGCCGGTTACCCGGTCGCCTAGCCCTTCCCTCTCATGGTCTCGATTCCACCACCTCGCTATGAAGGTGCATTTCACCTCCCCGACGGCCGCCGACTCGGATTTTCCGAGTTCGGTGCCCCGACCGGCCGAACGGTGCTGTGGTTCCACGGCACGCCGGGAGCCCGCAGGCAGATCCCGCCCGCAGCCCGGGACATGGCGACGGAGCGCGGCATCCGGTTGCTCGGCGTCGATCGCCCCGGAATCGGGCTGTCGACTCCCCACCTCTACGACGAACTGCTCGACTACGCGGACGACATAGAGGTGCTCTGTGATCACCTCGGCATCGACAGGTTCGGGCTCGTCGGCCTGTCCGGCGGAGGACCCTACGTTCTTGCATGCGCCGCCGCGATGCCGGAACAGGTCGTCGCCGGTTGTGTCCTCGGCGGCGTCGCCCCCCTGCGCGGGGAGGAAGGTGTCAGCGGAGGAGCAGTCGACCTGGCGGGCCACCTGGAGGACGCGCTGCGGTTGGTCCACCGGCCATTGGGCACCGCTTTCGAGTTGATGATCCGGGGCCTCAGGCCAGTCGCCAACCAGGGCTTCGACCTGTTCGTCAATACGATGCCCCCGGGTGACCAGACGGTGATGTCGCGGCCGGAGATGAAGGAGATGTTCCTCGACGACCTCCTCGACGCGAGCCGGGGAGGGATGCGGGCATTCCTCTACGACACCATGTTGTTCGCAAAGCCATGGGGTTTCCGCCTTGCCGACCTCACCGTGCCGATCCACTTCTGGCAAGGTGACTCCGACACATTCGTCCCGCTCGAACACGGTCAGCACCAGGCCGATCTGGTCCCCGGCGCCAAGCTCTACATCCGGCCCACCGAAGGACACATGGGCGCCTTGGACGCGGTCGAACAGATCCTCGACGCGATCGGCGATGCCTGGCCTGCAGACTGAACCTTGGCGCCGCCCCGCGCTGAGGGCGTCCTAGAACCACCGGTCGTCGGCCGCGGGAGCCGGAAACATAGCCCGCCGCAGCCATCCTCAGGGTGTGGCGCTGGACGAGACAAGAGCTGCGGTCAAAGCAATGATCAGTGCGAATCCGAAGAGCTCCCACGCAATCGATTGCTTGAGCGAGTGTAACGCCGTCGGGTCGGCGGGGTCAGCGGCCAACCCAGGGACCACCTGGTAATTGTTGCGAGCACCGACCGCAGCCACGGCGGCCACCACCACAACCTTCGCAATGAGGATCAGGCCGAATGTGGTTTCCCACAGCGCCGAAACCGTTGGAAGCACGATGACGCTGAGCACAACTCCCGCGGCTGCCACCCCGATCAGCGCGATCGTGGCCATCAACGAGAATCGACCGACAAGCGGACTGAGTTGTCCGGCGCCCGCCGCTGAGCGCCGGTTCCACATGGTGATCGCGAGGAAGGCCGCTCCACCCACCCACGCGGATGCACCGAGAAGGTGGATGAAGTCGGTGGTTGCCGTCACCACGCGTGGCCCCTCGGTGGCTGTGTGCCCGATGAACAGGAACGAAACAAGGATCGCCACCGCGCCCCCGATTGTGCCCCAGGCCCCGGAGACTCCGGGAGGTTCCTCCCCATCGCCACCAACGGAGTCGACCGAAACTGCGCTGGTGGTCGATTCGGAAACGCGGGCCGGGCCTGATTCGCCTTCGAGGTCCCTCGGAATGGTTCTGACCTTTCGGGTGCCCCCGGACGCGCTGGTCCGAGTTGGCCTTCCAAACGAATTCTCGCCAATCGAGTTCCCCACTCCCGCGAGCAGCACCATGGCGCCAAGAGCGCGGACCGCAAGACCGAATCCCGCTTGACCGTCCAGGGCCGACTGG
This sequence comes from Microthrixaceae bacterium, assembly GCA_020027475.1. Taxonomy (GTDB): domain Bacteria; phylum Actinomycetota; class Acidimicrobiia; order Acidimicrobiales; family Microtrichaceae; genus JAHRAZ01. Next base: position 2,846 of record JAHRAZ010000062.1, on the reverse strand, counting down.
TAGGAACCCGGATCGATCACAGAACTGAATGAGCCGTTGTTGTGAACCCAAGCCCGGGCAACAGCGGAGAGCACGGTTGTGAACAGGATCAGCAATGCGGCACGTCGTATCCAGAAAGTGAGAAGTCGATTCTCTGACGCAGGTCCGGTGTGTATGAACAACACAAAGATCAGGCCACCGAGTGCGAAGAGCACTGCGGAGTAGCTCAGCACCCGCACCAGCCATGCGAACACCTCCGCTGCGGAAACACCAGAAGGGGTTGTCGCCGCTTCAAGGGCCTCGGAAAGAGCAGCCGGAGCCTCAGAGTCGATTGATCCGTCGGGGTCCTCGACCGCCGAGGGATCTGGCATGACTGTTGTGGGCGCCACGTCCGTGGGGCTGGTCTCGGCTGGGTCCCCGGTGGACGGCGGAGCCGTCGCAGCGAACGTGATCGAACCGGACACCGGGTGACCGTCTTCGGACAGGACGGACCACACCGCACCGAAGTCACCGGACTCCAGGGCAGATCCGGGCACAACCGTAATGACTTCGGGCGCAGTCTGGTCCACAGAAGCGATCGGAACCTGCTGGCCTGAAGGATCGACCAGCTCGAAGTTCTCGACAACCGGCTCCACCGCACGGTTGAACGTCAATTCGACCGAGCCGACAGGCCCATCCACCGCGGAACCATCGGCTGGGATGCTCGACTCCAGGGCTGTGTGGGCACCTGCTTGCCCACCCACCCCAATCACAGCGAAGAGGACCACCAGAAGGGTCACCGAGAATCGCAGCGGGAAGAACCGGAATCGGAAGAAGCGCACTCGGCAACGGTAATCAACCCGGGCGTGCCCGTTGATTCCGCGGTTCGGACAGAGCCCGAATCAAGATATGGTCGGTTCCGATGCGCACCGAATCTGACTCGCTCGGCCCCGTGGAAATCGCGGAAGACCGCCTCTGGGGAGCCCAGACGCAACGAACCCTCGCGAACTTCGCCATCGGAGGAAGCCGGTATCGGTGGAGCCGCCCCGTAATCGAGGCCCTTGGTCGGGTGAAAAAGGCCGCCGCCATCGCGAATGCCCAGAGCAACCTGCTTTCCGACGACATTGCCCAACTCATAATCCGTTCTGCCGACGAAGTGATCGAGGGAAAACTCGACGATCAGTTCCCGCTCGGGGTCTGGCAGTCCGGTTCGGGAACACAGACGAACATGAACGCGAACGAGGTGATCGCCAACCGGGCCAACGAACTCGCCGGCGGCGAAGTCGGCGCCAAGAACCCCGTTCACCCGAACGACCATGTGAACCTCAGCCAATCGAGCAACGACGTGTTCCCCACCGTCATGCATCTCACGATCCGGCTCGCGATCCTGGATCGCCTGATCCCCGAGCTCGAATCCCTTCGCGGCACTGTGGCCGCGAAACGCGATCAGTTCGCAGAGGTAATCAAGGTCGGTCGGACCCACCTTCAAGACGCCGCTCCCCTGACGGTCGGCCAGGAGATGTCGGGCTGGACCGCGCAACTCGATGGTGTCACTGCCGGGCTCCGGATAGCCGAAGCCGGACTGGCCACCCTGACCATCGGAGGCACCGCAGTGGGCACCGGCCTCAATTCACCGCTGGGATTTTCGGGCGAAATGGTGGCGCACCTGAGTGAACAGACGGGTCTCGAATGGCTCGTCACACCGAATCACTTTGCAGGATCGTCCGCGCACGACGCCGTGGTGGCGGCGAGTGCTGCGCTGCGCTCCACGGCTGCCGCACTCATCAAGATCGGAAACGACATCCGCTGGCTGGCCTCGGGTCCGCGCGCCGGAATCGGGGAACTGATTCTCCCGGCCAACGAACCGGGCTCGAGCATCATGCCGGGCAAGGTCAACCCGACCCAGATCGAGGCGCTGACCATGGTGGCCGTGCATGTGTTCGGCAACGACGCGGCGGTGGCCTTCGCCGGCAGCCAGGGGAGTTTTCAATTGAACACCTACAAGCCACTGATGCTCTACAGCACACTCGACAGCATCGAACTGCTGGCTGACGCAGTGCGCTCATTCGAGCGATTGTGCATGGCAGGCGTCGACATCAACCGGGACCGTATCGACACCAATCTGGCGAACGATCTGATGCTCGTCACCGCCCTCGCTCCCCACATCGGATACGAAGATGCTGCCCATATCGCGCAGGATGCCGAGCGCCTCGACATTTCGCTCCGCCAGGCTGCAATCGACTCGGGACGGCTCACAGCCGACCAATTCGACGCATGGGTGGATCCCGCCGCCATGACTCACCCGGACCTGCCTCCAGCATCTGATTGATCAACTCTTGCAAAGGTCGCGTTCCACCAGAGAAGGCCAGTCGCAAGCGGCTGAATGAGAAACTGTGAGGTCATGGAACACAAACGTGATCCAATGGACGACAACATGAAGCCGTGGGAGACAACATGAAGCTGAAGAGGGCGTTTCTGGCCGCTGGAGCCGGCGTTGGCGCCGGTCTGGGCTGGGTGGCGGCAAAGGACCTCACTTCTGGGGACCCCATCCGGGCCCGTTTCCCCGTGGTCTATTGGGGTCGCTGGGCCGGGCAACATCTCGGACCGTTGCTGCGCCAGTACATCGTCGCAGCCGACGAGGACGAACGGCCGTTCTCCCGGGTCGAACGCGACTGGATCCGCCACACAGCCACTCGCAAGACGAACACCGTGGGATTCGGATCACAATACGATTACGAAAAAATCGGGTCGGTTGCCTTCACCCCGAAGACGTTCACCAACCCCACCACGCTCGACGAGCAGGTCGGCACCGGATACCGCCGGATCATCGGTGGTCGCGGTACTCCGACCGTGGTGATGGACAAGTTCATGTACATATCCGGCATGAG